>NZ_JBSGIV010000031.1:0-79461 GCF_053605225.1 Micromonospora sp. NPDC003944 | reverse complement strand
GGACTGGTCCCTGACGTACATTACCTCAGAGTCATAACTATGACTCTGAGGTATACCGCTCAGTGCTGCATCCGCCTCCACAGCCGAGGGCAGGGTGGAGGCCCAGGCGTCTAGACCGCGCCGTAGTGGAGGGACAGCCCGGTGGCGGCCCGGTCGGCGGTGATCTGCAGCATGCTGCCCAACATCGTCGCCCGGTCCGTCACCAGGGCCCTCCCGTCGGGCGCGTACGTGATCCGGTCGCTGACCAGCACCGGCGCACCCTCGGCCTCGTCCAGGTGCCGGGCCACGTCCGCGCTCAACACGTCCGGCCGGATCGTCTCCGCCGCCCGGGCCACCACCACCCCGAGGTCGGCCAGGGCCGCGTACAACGAGGTGCCGGTGAAGTCCACGTCGTGCAGGCGGTTCGCGTGCGGCTCGCGTACCCAGGAAACCTGGTGGATGGCGCGGCGGCCGGCGAACGCGCGGACCCGCTCGAGGCGGAGGCCCGTCTCGGCCTCGGCGACCCGCAGCCGGGCCGCGACGCGCGAGGGCACGCGGCGCTGCGCGCGGGAGACCACGGTCGTGCGGACCTCGTGGCCCTGCTCGCGCAGGTCGTCGCCGAAGCTCCGCAAGGACCCCAGCTGGTACGCGGCATGCGACGGTGCGACGAAGGTGCCCTTGCCGGGCTGTTGGACGATCATCCCCTCGGCGCTCAGCTCGCGCAGTGCCTGGCGGAGTGTCATAAGCGTGACGCCGTACGCCGTGCTCAGCTCGCGTTGCGCGGGCAGTGCCTCGCCCGGCGCGTAGTGGCCGTCGCGGATCTTGGCGGCAAGGTCGGCGGCGATGGCCCGATAACGTGTCACTGGTCTGCCTCCCGACACGTCGACTGTCCGCCCCCGTCATCGACGGCCACCGCCGATCATCGCACGGGGGCCACCAGGGACAGCGCGGCCCGCAGCGACGCCACGAAGGCACCGACCTCGGTGGGGCTCGCCCCGTCGAGGATGCGCCGCATGACGGCCGCCCCGACGATGACCCCGTCGGCGACCGCCGCCGCCTCGGCCGCCTGTTCGGGGCTGGAGATGCCGAAGCCCAGCAGCACGGGCAGGTCGGTGACCTGCTTGAGCCGGGCGGCGAGCGTGACGGCTGACGGCGCGAGCCGATCGCGTTCGCCGGTCGTGCCCATGACCGAGACGGCGTACACGAAGGTCTGGCTGCGCCGGCCGATCTCGGCGAGTCGGTCGTCCGGCGTGGCGGGGGAGGCGAGCAGGCTCACCTGGACACCCGGCACGTTCAGATTGGCCAGCTCGTCGAGGGGCAGGTCGGGCACGATCAGGCCGGTCACCCCGGCCGCCGTCAACGCGTCGCCGAACCCCGGCCGCAGCGCGATGTTGGCGTACGTGCTGGCGACGAGGGGGATGCCGACCCGCGCCGCGGCGAGGTCGTCCAGGACCGAGGCGGGCGTCGTGCCCCGGGCGAGCGCCGCGTCCGAGGCCTCCTGGATGGTGCGGCCGTCCACCGTGGGGTCGGAGAACGGGAGCCCGACCTCGACCATGTCGGCTCCGGCGTCCTCGAAGGCGTTCAGGTACGCCGTCCAGCCCGGCACGATCCCGCCGGTGACGTAGGGCATCAGCAGCTTCATCCGAGGTCCGCCTCCGCGACCAGGGTGGTCACGTCCTTGTCGCCGCGCCCGGACAGGGTGACGAGCACCGTCGAACCGCTGGGCAGCTCCGGCGTACCGGCGGCACGGACGACCCAGGCGACCGCGTGGGCGGACTCGATGGCGGGCAGCACGCCCTCGGCCCGCGCCAGCCGGATCGCGGCGGCGACCGCCTCCCCGTCGGAGACGGTGACGTACCGGGCGCGCCCCAGATCGCGCAGGTACGCGTGCTCGGGTCCGACGCCGGGGTAGTCCAGCCCGGCCGCGATCGAGTGCGCCTCCTTGATCTGACCGTGCTCGTCCTGGAGGAACAGCGACTGGAAGCCGTGCAGGACCCCGATCTCCCCGTTCGCCGCGCCGGAGCCGCCCTCGGCCTCCACCCCGACGAGCTGCGCCGACGTCTCGACGAACCCGGCGAACGTGCCCGCCGCGTTGCTGCCGCCGCCGACGCAGGCGACCACGTAGTCGGGGACGGCCGTGGGTAGGTCGGCCGCGCACTGCCGCCGGGCCTCGTCACCGATGACGCGCTGGAACTCACGGACCATCATCGGATAGGGGTGCGGACCGATGACCGAGCCCACGCAGTAGTGCGCCTCGTCGACGTCTGTCACCCAGTGGCGCATGGCCTCGCTCGTGGCGTCCTTGAGTGTTCGGCTGCCGCTGGTCACCGGAACGACCTCGGCGCCCAGCAGCCGCATGCGGAAGACGTTGTGCGCCTGGCGTTGCACGTCGCGTTCGCCCATGAACACCGTGACCGGCAGACCCAGCAGGGCGCCTGCCGTCGCCGTCGCGACGCCGTGCATCCCCGCCCCGGTCTCGGCGATCAGACGGGTACGCCCCATCCGCCGGGCCAGCAACGCCTGCCCGAGGACGTTGTTGATCTTGTGCGATCCGGTGTGCGTCAGGTCCTCCCGCTTGAGCAGCACCGTCACGCCGAGTTCGGCAGACAGTCGCAGGGCCGGCGTCAGTGGGGTCGGCCGACCCACGTGCGCCGACAGCAGTGCGGCGAAGCTGCCGCGGAACCCGGGGTCGGCCCACGCCTCGGAGAAGGCCTCGGCGACGGCCTCGCAGGCGGGGACGAGGGACTCCGGCACGTATCGCCCGCCGTAGCTGCCGTACCGCCCGGAAACGACTCCTGAACGCACTGTTATAGAACTCATGCAACTGTTATAGAACAGCGGCGGCCGTCTTGGCAACAGGTGATGCGCCGTGTCGTCCGTCGACAGCCCTCGGGGGACCCGGTTCGCTTCGTAGAATTCCTGCCATGCCGGAGATCGTCGAGCTGCTGGCCTCGCCCGTGCACCGCTTCCTGGGTCGGCCCGCCGACGGCCCCGCACCGGCCCCACCCGGTGAGCTCGTCGACGCCGTCCGGATCCGGGCCGGCCTCGGCATCGTCGGCGACAGGTACTTCGGTCAGCAGGCACACCGCGACGCCAGCGTCACGGTCATCGCGCAGGAGTCGCTGCCGGTCGGCATCGGCCTGGCCGAGGTGCGGCGAAACGTCCTCACCACCGGGATCGCCGTGGACGAGTTGATCGGCAGAGTCCTGGTACTGGACTCCGGCGACGGCCCGGTCAGCCTGCGGGTCAACCGGGCGGCCCGGCCGTGCGCCTGGATGGACGTCACCGTCGGCCCGGGGGCGTGGAAGGCGCTGCGCACCACGGGTGGCATCCGCTGCACGCCCCTCACCGACGGCACCCTGCGCATTGGTCCGCTCGACGCCACCGTGACCTGAGGACGTCAGCTGGGTCAGACCGGGCTGACGTGCGCGGCCAGGACCCGCCAACCGTGCGGGTCGTCGTGGACCCACGTCCGGGTGTAGCGCAGCCGGGCCGTGGCCGGCGCACCCTCGAAGACGCCGGACACCCGGCCCAGGAAGAACGTCACCCCGGTTTTGCCGACGACGAGCAGGTCCAGTTCCTCCTCCACCAGCTCCTCGACGACCGAGCGGCGGTCTCGGTAGGCGGCCAGGTCGTCCTGCTTGGTGTACGTACGCCCGTCCGGGCCGACGGCGATCAGCTGGTCGACAAGCAGCTGGTCGAGGGCGGCGACGTCGCCGGCCCGTTGGGCGGCCTGCAGGGTGCGCTCGGCGTCGAGCAGTTCGGCCTCGCGTGCGCTGTCCGGCATCGTGCCGCCCTCCCGGTCGGGTCCTGCCCGGTGTCGATCGAACCGGGCCGTCCGAATTGTGGCAGCCCACGCGGCCCAGGCAAGCGGGGATCGCCGCCGACGCTCACAGACTCAGACGAATCCGTACGACGGTCTCGCCCGAGCTGTCGAGCACGGCGACCTCGTCACAGATCTGCTCCACGATCGCCAGCCCGCGACCCCGTACCGAGTCGGCGGCCGGCATGCTCCGGCCGAGCGCCCGCGTCGGCCCGTGGTCGACCACGTCGCAGAACAGCTGGCCCGGCTCGACCCAGAGCCGGACCCAGCCGCCGCCGGTGGTGTGCTGCAACGTGTTGCTGGCCAGCTCGCTGACCGCGAGCGTCAACAGCTCCACCCGCTCAGGCGACAGGCCGCGGGCCAACGCGCCGGCATTGACGAACGCGCGCAGCGCTCGGACGTCGGTCGCGACCTGATACGCCATGGTGTCCGTGGCGTGGGTGGGGACGCTCTGCTCGGCCACGGCCTCCCGTCGCTCGCCCGGCATCAGCCCACCCGGTGCGGCTGCCCGGCCAGCGGCCACGCGATCCGCGCGGGTGTCGTGGGCGGGCGAGCCTCGAAGTGCGGCATAGGGCAGTGGGAACCCTTCTCGTAGCTGTTGTCGCCACATCATGTCACCCACCGACCCCTCGGCCGTCTCGTCCGTTCGGCGGTTGATCACCTTCGGGCGGGCCTGACCGGCCTCGCCGGTCCGGTAGGTCAGTCGCGTCAGGGCGCCGCGTCGAAGGCGATCGACTCGCTCAACTCCCGCCACCGCGCGTCGGAGGCGGCGAGGGCCTCGGCGGCCGCTCCGGCGGCCGCCACGGCGTCGGCGCCGAGCAGCAACCGCAGCGGCGGGTCGTCGACCTGGGTGATCCGGATGATCGCCCGTGCGGCGCGGGCCGGGTCGCCCGGCTGGGTGCCGTTGGCCTGGCGCAGCCGCTGCACGGCCGGCTCGATGACCGGCCGGTACGGTTCACTTATCGACAGGGCGCTCATCGACGAGCCGGCCCAGTCGGTGCGCAGCCCGCCCGGCTCGACAGTGGTGATCCGGATCCCGAACGCCTCGACCTCCCGGGCGAGCACCCCGGAGAAACCGCTGACCGCCCACTTGGCGGCCTGGTACGCGCCCAGACCCGTGCTCGCGACCCGGCTGCCGACGCTGGAGATCTGCACGATGTGCCCGCGCCCCTGCTCATGACCGGCAGGGCGGCCCGGGACAGGTTGACCACCCCGAAGAAGTTGGCCTCGATCTGCGCGCGGAAGTCGTCGTCCGACATGTCCTCGATCGCGGCGACGTCGGCGTACCCGGCGTTGTTGACCAGGATGTCCAGTCGGCCGAACGTGTCGACGGCGGTGCGGACGGCGGCACGGGCGGCGGAGGGGTCGTTGACGTCGACGGCCACCGCGCGCAGTTGGTCACCGTGCCGGTCGACCAGGTTCGCGAGCTGCGCCGGGTTGCGGGCGGTGGCCACCAGCTGGTCGCCGTCGGCCAGGACTGCCTCGGCGAGGGCGCGGCCGAGACCACGTGAACAGCCGGTGATGAGCCAGACTCGCGGCACGGTGTTCCTTTCGTGTCGGTGGACCAGGTCGCCGTCAGGGACGGATGTCCAGAGCGCCGATCAGCCCGTCTCGCAGCGTGAATCGGTACCGCAACTCGACCGGGCTGCCGGGGAAGTCGCCGGACAGCCGGGTGAGAGCCAGGTACGAGTCGCCCGCCTGCGCGTCGACCCGGATCGGCTCGGCGGTGTACGAGTAGGCGTCCATCGCCTTCTGTCGCCAGGCGCGGATCGAGGCCCGCCCGTCGTACAGCCGGTCCTCGTCGGCGACGCTCGCGGTGTCCGCGAAGCAGGCGACGAAGGCGTCCAGGTCCCGGTCGTTGACGGCCCGGAAGTACCTGTCGATCACCTCGGGCAGGTCGAGGCCCATCTGCTCCTCCTGCGGCACGGGCCGCCGTCGGGCAGCCGTCGGGTTCCCGGTCCGACCCCACCGTACGAGAGGTGGACCGCGTCGCGCGGAGCAACAAGCAGAACGCATCCCGCTTCCGATGCCGGGTTTGCTGCTGGTGGGCCCGGGTAGCCACGCCTTTCCGAAGGCGAAGGGCGGGGGCATGGCCGAGCTGGCGTTCGTCGACAAGGTTGCGGCACGGGCGGGTCTCCCGCCGGAGCAGGCGCGCCCGCTCACCGAGGCGGTCCTGCGAACCCTCACCGAGCGGCTCAGCGGCGGGGAGGCGGCCGCGTTGGCCCCCCACCTGGCCGACGAGCTGAGCCCGCTGCTGGTCAAGGCCGCCGAACCGGCGGAGACGTTCGGCTACGACGAGTTCCTGAGCAGGGTGGCCGACCGCGCCGGGGTCGACCGTCCGACCGCCGAGCGAGGCGCCCGCGCGGTGCTCCAGACGATGCACCGGGTGGTCGGGCACCGGGAGTTCGAGGACGCCCTGGCCCAGCTCCCGGCGAACCTGCGGGCACTGGCGCAGCCGCTGCCGCACGGCCCCTGACCGAGACGGGTGGGGCGTGGCCTGACCCGCCGGTCAGACCACGCCCCGTCGTCCGAGGTCAGCCGGTTACCCCGCTACTGACCACCCACTTCTGGTGTGCGCCGCCCGAGTACGTGCCGAGCTGGATCTGGGTGCGGTCGGCGCTGCTGCCGCCGGCGGCCTCCATGATCTTGCCGGACTGCGGGTTGCGGATCGACCCGTCGCTCTGCGGTTGCCAGACCTGCGCGCCGGTGCCGTTGCAGGTCCAGAGCTGGATCTTCGTGCCGTTCGCGGTGCCGGCGTTGTCCACGTCCAGGCACTTGCCGAGCACCCGGTACGTGTCGCCGACCCGCGTCCACGACTGCGCGGCGGTGTTGTTGCAGGTCCAGAGCTGGATCTTCGTGCCGTCGGCGGTGCCCGAGTTGTCGACGTCCAGGCACTTGCCGCCGACGCCGGTGATGGTGCCGCCGGTGGGCGGTGGCGGGCTGCCCGGGATCGAGTTCAGCGTGTACCACGCCTCGGTGCTCCACAGTGACTGGCCGCTGGTGGAGGTGAACGGGCGCGGCGAGCGCAGGTGCACGACCCGACCGGCCTTGCGGCCAGCCACCACGAGGCTGACCTTCTTCCCGTCCGCGGACAGGGTGGCCGAGGTGACCGTCAACGTCTCCTCGTCGACCTTCGGCCCGCCGTAGGCCGAGGTGGCCACGTACCGCCATTGCTTGATCTTGTAGCGCGCGGCCAGCTCGGCGGCGGTCGCCGCCGAGACGGGCTGGGTGTACTCCACCTCGAAGCCGGTCGTGGTGGCGCGCATCGCGAGCATCTCGAACGTGGTGGCGGTGTTCGGGGTGAGCTTCTGCAGGCCGTACGACAGCTTGCCGCTCTGGCCCCAGTTGCCGCCGGCGCCGAGCCCGCCGACGTAGATCGCGCCGTCCGGGCCGACGTTGACCTCGGAGACGCCCGCCTCCAATCCCTGGGTGAGCCGGAACAGGGCGCCCTGGTACTCGCCGTTGACCTTCTCCACGTTCGCCCGTTGCAGACCGCCGTACGTCACGTCGCCGATGACGAACTGGCCGGCGTAACGGCCGCTGGTCAGGTACATCGGCGTGCTCGGCGAGTTGGCGATCTCGTTCTGCGGCATCCAGAGCACCGGTGGGGTGACCGCGGCCGTGTCGAACGGACCGGCCGGGTTCATGTAGTGGTTGAAGAACCGGCCCTGCTTGACGTGCACCAGCTTCGACGAGGGCAGCCAGCCGCCCTGGTTGTCGGTGACGAAGATGCCGCCCTCCGGGCCCCAGCCGATGCCGTGCGGCGTCCGCAGCCCGCCGGCGACGTAGCTGACCGCGCCGGTGTCCTTGTTGACCTTGAGGGTGGTGCCCCGGTTGGTGGCGGGCTGCGGGTTCGTGGTGGCGCCGCCGGAGTTGATCGACACCGACAGGTTCAGGTAGAAGAACCCGTCGGCGTAGAGCAGGCCGAACGCGAACTCGTGGAAGTTGCCGCCGTACGGCCAGGTGGCGACGGTCTCCAGCCGCTCGGCCACCTCGTCGCCACCGGTGTTGACCAGTCGGGTCAACCGCTGCTTCTCGGTCACGTAGACCACTCCGTCGACGACCTTGAGCCCCATCGGTTCCTTCAGGCCGCCGGCGATCTTCTTGGTGGTCACGTTGCCCGGACTCGTCGACCCGCCGGTGTTGCCGAGGATCCAGACCTCACCGTCCTGGGAGGTGCCGGACTGGTCGCTGCCACCCCAGGTGCTGACGACCAGTCGGCCGTCGGCAAGCCAGTCCATGCCGGTGACCTTCGGCTGGAAGCCGCTGGGCCGCAGGTTGGTCAGGGTGTAGCCGGGGTGCACGCCGGTCAGCGGCAGGCCGTCGCCGGGGGAGTCGGAGACCCCCTCGCACTCCTTGCGCCCGGGTGCGGTCACCCGGACCACACCGGCGTCGGTGCTCAACGCCGAGTTCGGTACGACCGCGAAGGTCGACGAGCCGGGCGTCTTCCACTCCAGGGTGATCTGCTGCCCGCCGCCGCGCTCGAAGTGGTCGATGCGCAGCGAGTGCAGACCGGCGGTGAGGGTGACCGTGCCCTCCTTGGGCGGGGTCGCGCCGTGCAGACCGTCGTGGTTGATCACCACGGCGTTGTCGATGGTCAGCTTGGACCCGTCGTCACTGCTGAGCCGGAAGGTGTAGCTGCCGGCCTGGGTGGTGGTGATGTTGCCGAGCACCTGCGAGACGAAGTTGTCCTCGAAGCCGAAGTCGGCCGCCGAGGTCCAGTTGATTGTGGACATCAGCTTGTCCACGTTGGGGGTCTGGGCGGGCTTGAGGGTGCACAGCTCGGAGAGCGGCACCTGCACGTCGAAGACGCGCAGCGTGACGCCCGGCTCCTGTGCGGGAGCGGCGGTGGCGGGGACGGCCCAGAGGCCGGCGGCGAGGACGAGTGCCAGCGCACCCAGGACGGGATGGTGGATCCGGCGTAGCAGGCGTGTGCCCATCGTTCCTCCAGGAGGCAGTGGAGTGTCCGACGGTCGGCGCGGATCAGCGGTGAGGGTGACCGTCGGCCCGGCTCCGTAACGTCCTCGACGCCGACGAGTGACATTGCGGAAACACCGGGTTGATGGGTCGAGACATTAAGGCGTTTCGATTGGACTGTCCATGGCTTCGCCTCGATACATCAAAAGTTTCCAATGTCCGTACGAAAGTTCGAGACGGTGCGCGAAGAATGCCCGGATAGCGGGGGCGCCTACCGCCGTCCACGCCCCGTCGGGCCGCCGGTCTTCCGAGCCGGGCCGGCGGCCTTGCGGGCCGGGGTCGCACCCCTACCGGCCGGCCGGCGGCTCGCGGTGCCGGCCGGTCGCCGACGGGCCGCCACCAACACGATCGCGGAGACCACGACGACGATCAGGGCCGGGACCAGCCAGGCTGGGAAGCCGCCGCCGCGCTGCTCCTGCGCGGCACCGGCCGGGTCGCCCGCCGGAGCGCCGGTGGGGGCGACCGCGCTGCCGGTGGCCCCAGGGTTGGCCGACCCCTCGCCCTCGGCCTGCGCGACGAGCGCCGGGTCCGGGCCCGCCGTGGGCGCCGACCAGCCGGCCGGGGCCGCCGTGCCCGGACCCTGGTAGTCGAAGGTCACCTCGCCCCGGACCGCCTCACCGTCGGAGGCGACCGAGAGGTAGCTTGCGGTGTAGCGGCCCTTCGCCGGCCAGTGCGCGACGGTGACCATGGCCGGGAAGCCGGTGTGGTAGAGCCGCGGCTCGAACACACCGTTGACCATGAAGTACTCGGTGACCGGCTTGTCCAGTCGCTTCGGCTCACCGTAGGACCAGCCGTTGTCCACCCGCGAACCGTCCGGCCCGCTGATGGTGAAGTGCGCGTTGGAGGCCGGCTTCTCGGTGAAGTACAACGCCAACTGGCCCAGCGGCTCGCGGACGACGGTGCCCTTCAGCGGCGTGGACGTCGCCAACTGGCCGTGCGCGGACGCCGGGGCGACCGGCAGCAGCAACGACACCACCAGGACCACCACCAGCGCCAGCACGGCACGACCCGAGACCTTACCCACAGTGACCAGCTTCGATCGCATTCGTTCATCATGGTCATGTCGCCGGCACCGAACAAGACGTAGAGTTCTCCTCCCCGACGATCACCCCGACACCCGTCCCCCCGCGTCGTTCGGAGTCCGCCCGTGTTCCCCCGTACCTCCGCCGCCCGTACCTCGGCCACCCTCGCCGCCGCCACCCTCGTCGTCCTGCTCCTGGCCGGTTGCGGGCAGGACGACGACCCCTCGGTGGCCGCCCCCTCGACGACGGTGACGTCCGTCGCCCCGTCGACCGCTCCGGCCCCGACGGCCACCGCCGCACCCAGCGCGTCCGCCAGTACCGTGGCGGTGGACCACCAGATCACCGTGACGATCGCGAAGAAGCGGGTCGATCCGCCGACCGGACGGGTCACCGTCGGTAAGGGCAAGCTGGTCCGGATCACCGTCACCTCCGACGTGGCCGACGAACTGCACGTGCACGGCTACGACCTGGGCGCCCGGTTGCCGGCCGGCACGCCCGGCTCGGTGGAGTTCCGGGCCGACCAGACCGGACTGTTCGAGGTGGAGACGCACGACTCCGAGCTGGTGCTGTTCCAGCTCGTCGTCCGCTGAACGACATGACGGCCGCCCCCACCCTGCTGGCACACGGCGTCGGTGGTCGTCAGGACCTGCCGATCACTCTGCCGCAGTTGGTCGTCGCCGCCGCGCTGACCCTCGTCGTCACGTTCGTGGCGCTGGGTCTGCTCTGGCGCGAACCCCGGCTCGACCGGGAGGCCACCGGCGGTCGCGCGGTGCCGCGCCATCTCGCCCGCGTCCTCGACGCGTCCGCGTTCCGGTGGACCGTGCGGGCGCTCGGCCTACTCGCCGCCGCCTGGTTCTGCCTCGGTCTGCTGGGCGGGCCGGACACCGCGGACAACCCGACCGCCGGCGCGCTCTACGTGCTGCTCTGGGTCGGGCTGGCACCGCTGTCGCTGCTGTTCGGCCCGGTCTGGCGGGCGGTCAACCCGCTGCGTACGGTGCACCTGCTCGCGGCGCTGGCAGTGCGGCGCGACCCGAACCGTGGGTTCCGTGACCTGCCCGCCGACGTCGGGTGGTGGCCGGCCGCCGCGACCCTGTTCGGGTTCGTCTGGCTGGAACTGGTCGCCCCCGACCGGGCCACCCTGCCGGTCATCACTGCCTGGCTGACCGGTTACGCGGTGATTCTGCTGGCCGGCGCGGTGCTGTTCGGCGCAGGCTGGTTCGACCACGCCGACCCGTTCGAGGCGTACAGCACCCTGATCGGTCAGCTCGCCCCGATCGGCCGAGCCTCCGACGGCGTCCTGGTGTGGCGTAACCCGCTCGACGGGATCGCCGGCCTGCGACCCCGCCCCGGGCTGGTCGCCGTGGTGGTCGTGCTGCTCGGCTCGACCATGTACGACAGCCTCTCCAACGCGCCGGGTTGGTTGCGCTTCAGCCAGGAGAACGGCCTGCACCCGGCGGTCACCGGCAGCGCCGGCCTGAGCGCCGTCATCGCCGCCGTCGCGGTGGCGTACCTCGCGGCCACCCGCGCCGCGGCGCGCATCGGTCGTGCCGACGCGGCCGACGCCCGTGCGGTGCCGCGCGAGATCGCCCACTCGATCGTGCCGATCGCCGTGGGGTACGTGGTGGCGCACTACTACTCCCTGCTGATCCTGGAGGGTCAACGCACCGTCGCGCTGCTCTCCGACCCGCTGGGCACCGGCGCCAACTGGCTCGGCACCGCCGACTGGGAGCCACACACCGCACTGGTCACCCCCTCCGGGGTGGCGAGCGTCCAGGTCACCGTCATCATCCTCGGGCACCTGCTCGGCACGCTGCTCGCCCACGACCGCGCGCTGTACCTGTTTCCCCGGGCTCGGGCGGTGGCCGGCCAACTACCCCTGCTCGCGCTGATGGTCGCCTACACCGTCGCCGGCCTGCTGCTGCTCTACGCAGGGTAGTGCCGGCCGGCTCGGACCCGTACGCCATGATGGCCCGTGGACTCCGATCTTCAGCGCTACCTCGACGACCTCGTCGGCACCGCCCGAGACGTGCTCGGCACCGACCTCGTCGGCGCGTACGCGGCCGGCTCGGTGGGGCTCGGGGCGTACCAGGCCGGGCGCAGCGACGTGGACGTGGCGCTGCTCAGCGCCGGGCCGCTCACCGGGGCCGCCAAGCAGGCACTCGTCGCCCGGCTGCGGCACGAGGCGCTGCCCTGCCCGGCGCGCGGGCTGGAGCTGGTCGTCTACGACCGGGCGGTGGCCGCCTCCGGCACCCCCGAGCCCGGCTTCGAGGTCGAACTCAACACCGGGGCCGGCATGCCGTTCCGCCGCACCCTCGACCCCGCCGACCGCCCGGGGACCGACGGCCGATTCTGGTACGGCCTCGACCGCAGCATCCTGCACCAGAGTGGACTCGCACTGCTCGGGCCGCCAGCGGGGGAGGCCTTCGCCGACCTCGCCCCGGCCGACCTGCGCCGGCTGCTCATCGAGGCGCTGACCTGGTGGCTTGCCCTGCCCACACCGCCGGCCGACCAGCCCGCGCCCGGCGCCGAGGACGCCGTACTCGGCGCCTGCCGGTCGCTGGTGCGCCACCGCGACGGCGTCTGGCTCGCGAAGGTGCCGGCCGGCCGGCGACTGATCGACGCCGGCGACCCGGCCGAGGTGATCGCCCGGGCGATCACCGCCCGGCACGGCGGGCCGCCGCCCACCGGGGCACAGGCCCGAGCCTTCCAACAACGGGTACGCGACGAGATCGCCGGCTAGCCGGTGCGCGGGCGGGCCTTACGGCGCTCAGCGGTTCGGGCGGGCCTCGCGGCGCTCAGCGGACCGGGCGGGCCTCGCGGCGCTCAGCGGACCGGGCGGGACTCCAGCGAGGCGAAGAGCAGGTTGAGACCCTCGGTCATGGTCGGGTGGGTGATCACCGCGTCCCGCAGGGCGGTCCACGGCATCCCGGCGAGCATGGCCAGCTGCACCGAAGTGATCACCTCGCCGGCCTCGGCGCCGAGCAGCGCCGCCCCGAGGATCCGGTCGGTGCGGGTGTCGACGACCGCCTTCCACATGCCCTGGGTCTGGCGCAGGGTGCGGGCCCGGGGGATGGCGGCGACCGGCAGGTGGGCGACCTGGATGTCGTGCCCGGCGCGGCGCGCCTCGGTCTCGGTCAGCCCGACCCGGGCCAGCTCCGGGGTGGTGAAGACGGTGTACGGGATCAGCCGGTCGGCCGTGCTGCGCCGGCCTCCGGCGAGGTTCGCCCGGATGATCCGGTAGTCGTCCAACGAGACGTGGGTGAACTGCGGGCTGCCGGCGACGTCCCCGGCCGCCCAGGTGCGCTCGGCGCTGGTCCGCAGGTGCTCGTCGACCTGCACGAAGCCCCGCTCGCTGAGCCGTACGCCGGCCGCGTCCAGGCCGAGCCCGTCGGTGACCGGTTCCCGGCCGGCCGCCACCAGCACGTCGTCACCGACCACCACGCTGTCGTCGTCGAGCGTCACCCGGAGCGAGCCGTCGGCCTCCCGGTCGACCCGCGCGACCGCCACACCCACCCGGACGTCGATGCCCTCATCGAGGAAGACCCGCATCACCGCGTCACTGATGTCGGGATCCTCGCGGGTGAGCAGCCGTGGGCCGCCCTCGATGAGCGTCACCGTGCTGCCGAACGACGCGAACATCTGCGCGAACTCGACCCCGACGGTCCCGCCGCCGAGCACCACCAGCCGGGCCGGCAACCGGTCCAGGCGCAGCAACTCGTCGCTGGTGAGCACCCCGGCCTCGGCCATCCCGGGCACTGACGGCAGATGAGGGCGGGTACCCGTGTTGATCACCACGTCACTGCCGCGCAACAGCCGCTCGCCCCCGTCGGCGAGCGCCACCCGTACCGTCCGTGGGCCGACGAACCGGGCCGCACCGATCACCAGGTGCAGGCCGGAGTCGAGGAACTGCTGCCGGTTGGCGGCGACCATCCCCTCGACCACGTCCTGCTTGTGCGCGCGCAACAGGTCGATGTCGACCCGGCCGCCCTCCACCGTCAGACCGAGCGCCGACGCGTCCCGCAGGTGGCGGGCGGCCCGCGCGCTCGTCACCAGCGCCTTCGTCGGAATGCAGGCGACGTTGATGCAGCTGCCGCCGATCATGCCGCGCTCGACCATGGCGACCCGCTGCCCGGACCGGGCGACGTCCATGCTCAGCGTCTTGCCGGCCTTGCCGCCACCGACGACGAGCAGGTCGAACTCCTCCGGTTGGTCGGTCACCGGCGCTCCTCTCGGTCACCGGAAAGGCCGGCGGCCACCGCTGGTGCGCGGCGGCCAACCCAGCCTGCCAGCTCCGACGCGCGCGGCGACCCGGTTCCGTGCAGGAGCCACCACCCGTGCCGCCACCCGTTCCTTGATCGAGTGATGAGAAGTAGGTCTCCGGGCCTCATGGGGACCTACTTCTCATCACTTGATCACCGCTGGTCAGCCATCCGTGAAGGGCTGGGTCGTCGACCGACGGCCGGACGCTCGGCCCGGGCCCGCGCGGATTCGCTCCGGGCCCGGGTACAAGCGCTACTGAGGTCAGTGTCGGGCGGCGCCGTTCTCGCTCGGCTGCCCGAACGCCAGGAACGGTACGGGCGTCGGCGCGTCGGTGCCGATGTGCCGAGGGAAGGTCGGCTCGGCGTCGTCGGCCGCTGCCGTGCGGTCGGGTGCCATCGACTCGTCCGCCACTGTCTGCTCGTTGTTCGCCTGCTCGGTCGGGGCGTGCTCGCCGTTCACCGGCTCGGTCGGGGCGCGGTCGCCATTGGCCTGTGCTGCCGGGGCCAGGTCGGCGTAGCCGCTCTGAAGCGGGCCACGGTCGGCAGGTGCCGGGTCGAGCTGGGCGCGGTCGGCAGCGGCGCGGTCGGCGCCCGTGTCGTCCGGGGTGGATCGCTCCGGGGACTGCCTGTCGACGCCGGCGCGGTCGACGGTGAGCCGTTCGACGCCCACCCGCTCCGGGGCGGGTCGGTCCGCGCCGGAACGGGAGCCGACCATCGGGTACTCAGCGGTCTCCGTACCGCCGGCTGCCGCGGCCATGACCGCGGCGGCGGCGAGGTCGGCGACCCGCTTCGCCTCCCGCTGTACGCGGGCGCGGACATCCTTGGCGTGCCGCTCGGCGGAGTCCCCGGCGCGGCGGGCCTCGTCCAGTCGGGCGCTCTCGGCGGTCAGGTCCCGGCGGACCTCGTTGAGCCGCTGCTGCATCCGGGACAGCTCGTTCTCAAGCGTCTCGCCCTCCTGGCGGATCTCGGTGAGCTGCTGGCGGCCGGTCTCCAGCTCGGCGTGCAGCTCGGCGGCCTCCTGCCGGCGCTCCTCGAGCTCCTTCTGCAGGGCGGCGAGCTGCTGCTGGTGGCTGGCGGCCTGCTCGTCGGCGCGGTTGCGCAGCTCGGTGACGTGCTGTTGCGCCTCGGCCAGCAGCGCGGCGATCTGCTGCTCGGTCGCGCTGCGCTCCTCGGCCAACTCCTGTTCGGCGGCGGCCTGCTGTTCGGCGATGTCCCGCTCGGCGGCGGTACGCCGTTCGTTGACCTCTCGCTCCACGTTGGCCTGCCACTGGGCCATCTCCTGCTGGTTCTTGGAGCGGGCCGACTGGAGTTCCTGCTGGATCTGGGTACGGGCCGACTTCATCAGCGCGTCGGCGGCGACCCGGGTCTGGTTGAGCTGCTGCGCGCTCTGCTCGGTGATCCGCTTGGCCTCGTGCTGCGCGCGCTCGTGCGCGGCCTCACCGTCGGCCCGCAACTGCTCGGCGTGCTCGCGGATCGCGGTCAGCTCGGCCTCGGCCAGGGCACGCCGCTCCTCGTGCGCCTGCTCCTGCTCGGCCCGCCGGGTGGCCAACTCCTCCGACAGGTCCTGACGTGCCTGCGCGGCCCGCTCACGGGTGTCGGCGAGGATCCGCTCGGCCTCGCCGCGCAGCTCGTTCGCGCGGTCGGTGGCCGACTCGGTGATGATCCCGGCCTGCTTCTCGGCGAGCGCCATGATCTCACCGACCATCGGGCCCAGGTCATGGAACGAGGCGCGGTCCACCTGCACGGGCTGCTCCTGAAGCTCGGCCAGCTCGGCACGCAGCCGCTGCACCTCGGCGGTCAACTCTCGGACGCGGACGGCGGACTGTCCATGCTCGCGGCTCAGCATCGCGATCTGGCTGTCGAGCTGCTCCAGGTGCCGGTCCACCTGGCGTTTGTCGTATCCGCGCAGGGCGAGCTCGAAGCTCGGCCGGGAGGCCGCATCGTCGCGTGCTGCGTGCGGCTCAGCGCCGATGGACATGCACCATCCTCCGTACGATCGGGGGCGTCAGGGTCGGCGGTCGCCTGCCCCACGGGCCGTCAGTGTGGCGCAACGCTACCGCCGAGCGGACCTGATGCGAAGTCCTGCCCCACCACCTCTCACGTTGCCGCCCGTCGACCCCCCGTTCCTGCGCCGATCATGGAGTCGTGGTGCCGGAAAGGTGGCGCTCCACCACCTTTGTCATCCGGCACAACTCCATGATCGACGCAGGTGAACGCGCTAGACGCGGCGGGCGACCAGGACCGCGTCGTGAAGGGTGACGTTCTCGCCGTCCGGCATGGTGGCGGGGCGGGAGCGTTCCTCCGCCGCCAGCACCTCCCAGTGGGCCGGGTCCAGATCGGCGGCCACGTCCTGCGCGGTGTACATCATGTCCGGCATGTGCATCCGGTGCGCCGACCCCCACAGATCCGACGGGTGGTGCCCGACGATCAGCAGGACTCCGCCCGGTGCCACCGCGTCGGCCAGCCGACCGAACAACTCCCGCCGCTGCTGCGGGGGCAGGTGCATGAACTGCGCGGACACCAGGTCGTACGCCTGCTCGGTGGGCGGCTTGTCGCGCAGGTCGGCGTGGGTGAACTCGATCCGGTCGCCCACGCCTGCGGTCTCGGCGTGCGCGGCGGCCCGGCCCAGTGCCGTGCTGGAGATGTCCACAGCCGTCACCCGCCAGCCGCGCTCGGCCAACCACACCGCGTCGGCGCCCTCGCCGCTGCCCACGTCCAGCGCGCGCCCCGGGGTCAGGTCGGTGACCTCGGCGACCAACTGCGGGTTGGGCCGGCCACTCCACACCGAGGGGCGGGACTGGTAGCGCTCCTCCCACGCCGGCTCCTCGAACGTGGTGGCCACCAACTGCCGGTACGCGGCCACGGCGTCGCGTGTGTCCTCGGCGATCAGGTCGGCGTTGATGGCCGCTGCGGCGTTCAGCCCGGCCCCGGCGGACGTGATCACCTGACCACGCAGGTCGGCCACGTTGCCCGCCACCCAGACGCCGGGGACGGTTGTCGCGCCGGTGGCGTCGGCGGGGATCTGCGCGCCGATGACGTGCTCGCCCATCGTCACCTCCTCCGGGGCGAGACCCAGCCCCACCAGCACATCGGTACGGGGAGTCAGCCGCGTCGCCACCACGATCGCGTCGAGCGCCACCACCCGGCCGTCAGCGAGCCGTACGCCGGTCAGCGCGTCGTCGGTCACCTCCACCGCGGCGACCGGGCCCGGCACCACCGCGATGCTGCGGGCGGCGAGCCGCTCGGCGGTCTCCGCGTCCGGTGCCGGGGCGTCGTGCAGCAGGAGCAGCACGCTCGAGCTCCACTGTCGCCACATCTCGGCCTGGTGCACGCCGAGCGGCCCGGTCGCGAGGACGCCGATCCGACGGTCCCGCACCTCCCAGCCGTGGCAGTACGGGCAGTGCAGCACGTCGCGACCCCACCGCTCGGCCAGGCCGGGCACGTCGGGCAGCTCGTCGGTCAACCCGGTGGTCACCAACAGCCTGCGGGCCCGCACCGACTCCCCGCCGTCGAGGCTCAACCGGAACCCGTCGTCGTCCCGGGTCGCGGCCTCCACCCGCCCGGTGCGGAACTGCCCCCCGTACCCGGCCACCTCGGCCCGCCCGACCGCGAGCAGCTCGCCCGGCGGCGTCCCCTCCCGGCCCAGGTAGTTGTGCACCCGGTCGGCCGGCGCGTTGCGCGGCTCGCCGGAGTCGACCACCAGCACCGACCGGCGGGCCCGGCTCAGCGCCAGGGCTCCGCTGAGCCCCGCCGCGCCGCCACCCACCACCACCACGTCGTACGTCTCGTCCACCGTTGTCTCCCTCGTACCGTGTCGTCTGCGCCCACCATCCGTCGCCACCGACAAGGTGGCAACTATCCTTGCCGTTATGGCAAACGAGGACAGTGCCGCGCTGGCGGCCGTCGGCCCCCGGCTGCGTGCCCTACGTCACCAACGCGGAACCACGCTGACCCAGCTCGCCGACCTCACCGGCATCTCGGTGAGCACCCTGTCCCGGTTGGAGTCCGGCAGCCGCCGGCCCACCCTGGAGCTGCTGCTCCCGCTGGCGAGGGCCTACCAGGTCGCCCTGGACGAGCTTGTCGACGCCCCCGCCACCGGCGACCCCCGGGTACGCCCCAAACCGATAGTCATCCACGGCGTGACCTACCTGCCGCTGACCCGCCGGCCGGGCGGTGTCCAGGCGTTCAAGCAGATCTTCCCGCCGGACCCGTCCGCCGGGGGCCGGATCCCCCAGGCACACGAGGGGTACGAGTGGCTCTACGTGCTCTCCGGCCGGATACGCCTGCTGCTCGGCGACCGTGACCTGACCCTCAGCCCCGGGGAGGTGGCCGAGTTCGACACCCGCATCCCGCACCTCTTCTTCAACCCCGGCCCGGGCACCGCCGAAGCCCTCAGTCTCTTCGGGCCGCAGGGGGAGCGGCTGCACGTCCGCGCCCGCCCGGCCGCGTCCGCCAAGGGGTGAGGTTGGTTCAGTTCGGTGGGGCGGCATGGCCGGGACCGTCGGTGCGAAGATGGCCCGATGATCGATGCGGTAACCCGGCGCTGGAGCGACCGGATCGAGCACCGCGACATCGTCGTACACGAAGTCCCTGGTTTCCGCCCGCTGACACTGGACCTCGTCGTGCCGGTGGCAGCACCCGGACCGGTCCCGGTCCTGGTGTGGATCCACGGCGGGGCGTGGCTGTTCGGTTCACCCAAGCAGCCACCGGAGTGGCTCATGGAGGCGGACCCGTTCACCGCCGCCATCGGCGCCGGATTCGCGGTCGCCTCCGCGCAGTACCGGCTCAGCGGCGAGGCGCACTTCCCCGCCCAACTCGACGACGTCACGGCGGCGGTGCGCTGGCTGCGCCGATATGGCCGCACGGTGGGCGTGGACGGCGAGCGGATCGGGGTGTGGGGCGAGTCGGCCGGCGGGCACCTGGCCTCGATGGTCGCGCTGCGGGGGAACGACCAGGACGACAACGGCGTGCACGCGGCCGTCTGCTGGTACGCACCGTCGAACCTGTCCACGATCCAGTCGCAGGCACACCCGTCCGGAACGATCGACCACGACGCCGCCGACTCGCCCGAGTCCCTGCTGATCGGCGCCCCGTTGGCCGACAACCCGGAGGTGGGCCGGGCGGCCAGTCCGATCACCTACGTCACCGAGCAGGCCCCACCCATGCTGCTGGTCCACGGCGACCAGGACCTCGTCGTACCGGTGGGGCAGAGCGAGGAGCTGGCCGCGGCACTGACCGCGGTGGGAGCCGAGGTCGAGTTGTCGGTGGTGCGGGGAGCCGACCACTGCTTCGTCGGAGTGCCGCTGGAGCCACTGATCCGCGACACCCTGGCGTTCTTCACCCGGGTCCTCGCCCCCGACAGTGGAGCGCTGCCGCCTCACTAGGGTGACCCGGTGACCGCCCACGACGTCGCCGCCAAACTCCCCGACATCGACCGGCTGCGCCAGCGCTGCAAGGCGTTGGCCGTGCTTGAACGCATCATCGACGGCGGCGAACCCTACTACGCGTACACCTCGACCTGGGGCACGGACGAGGCGGCGCTGATGAGCAATGGCAGCGGCGACGAGTGGGCCGTCGTGTTCACCCCCGACGGCGCCTTCATCCGGCTCTTCGACCACGAGTCGGCGATGTCGCCGTACCGCCATCCGGACCACGAGCTGTGGCCCGGTCTTGTCGACGGCGTCCCGGAGGTTCTGCGTCCGCAGCTGACGGAACCCGCCTTCTGCGACGAGGACGGGCTGTTCGTCGCGACGACAGTGCTGTGGCGGCTGGTGGGGGATGACCGCTGGCACGCCGGTCACGGCATCACCTTCCCGCCGCACAGGCGGTACGACGACAACGGCCCGGACGGGTCCGGGCTGCTCGACATCCTGCTCGACGACATCGTCGACCGCTTCGTCGAGTTCGCCGCCGACTACTACGAGCTGACCGTGGACCGGGCGGCGGTCGAGCACATCGTTGCGCACCGACCGCTCACCGACACCGTGACGAGGGCCCTGAATCCGCAGCTCACCGTCACCGACCTGCGGGCGGACCTCGCCGCGCTCGGCTACCCGAACACTGGCACCGCGACGGTGGACGTCGGCCCGTACGGCGCGTTCTCCGTCAACGGCGTGGGGGTGAACGCGGCGCCCTTCCCGTTGAGCTTCAGCGTTCGCGAGGTCGAGGGCTCCTGGCTGGTCGATGCGACCGCGGCGCAGGCCGCGGAGCTGGCCGATGTGCTCATGCGCGCCGCGAACGACACCATCATGGTCGTCGGCCTCTGGACCAACAGCTTTCTGGACGAGGGGTTCCAGGAATGGCCGCCGTCGCGGATCGCTGCGGAGCAGGGTGTCAGCTTCGAGGCTCATCAGGTCGGTAGCCTGACCTCCGGCGTCGTCGGCCTCAGCGAAGAGGCCCTGCTGATTCCCCGGGAGCAGCTGCCCCGGTTCCTGGCCGATTGGAACCCCTACGAGCTGACCTTCGTCGACGTGCCGGCCACACCCTCCGCCGAGCGCGTCGACGAGATGGTGGTGACCATCGGAACGGCCACGTACGACGAGCCGGTCCTACCCGCGCTGGCCGGCTCACGCCTGCTGTTCTCCGGGCACGATGACTGCTATGTGGCTGTCGAGACGACGGACCGGGAGCTGCCCGTGGCGCTCCTGGGCCGGCTGCTGACCCTGCTTGTCGGCTCGGCGCTCGCCGAGACCACTGCGGTGCAGGTGGCGGTGCCCGACGTCGAGACCGTGCAGAGGCTGATCGAGGAGAGCCGGAACTGGGTCGGAGAGCTGGGCACCGCGACGGAGGGCTCCGTCATCGTCGATCTGCACGCCACGTCCCGGCCGTGGAGGCTCGGCGCGTCGGTCCCGGAGCGTGGCGATCGCCGGCTGGTCTACGACATCGAGGACAGGATCTGGCGGTTGACCGAGGTGGTGGCGCTCCCTATTCGGTGACTCCGACCGGCGTGGTGGTGGGGCGGCGGCAGCGGCCGGCAGGTTGAGACCGCGTCCCCCGACCAGGTCGTCAACGTTGGGCTGTGGGCAACCGACCCAACGAGATGCCCTTGCGGCGAGTGACCACTACTCATCGAGGGCGACGATCTGCTGAGTCCTCACGGGCGAAGCGGACCGCCGCCACACCTGCGGGCGCAGACTGGTCCTGCCCTGCTAGCCGGGCTCTTTGGGCTTGGAGGTGTCGCGGTTGCCCAAGTCGTTGCGATCAGGCTGGAACGAGCGCGCAACAGACGTGAAGAGCAGCGGCGTTGGCACGCCGAGAGACGGCATGTCTACGCCAGCTTCTTAGCCGCTGCCTATGCCCTCTACCGTCATATCCGGTCGAGCGCTCGAGATGGGGCCTATGACTTGCGGTGGCGCGAGCTGGTGGATGACCTCACCGTCCGGCACCAGGAGGTGCACCTCCTGGCGTCAGCGCCCGTCGCTGGGGCGGCACAGGCGCTCCTTGCTGAACTCAGAGACTTCGCTGACGCCACCAAGATGCAACCTGATGCGAAGCATGAAGCGTTGCGCGACTCGCTCGCACAAGGACGTGCGCACTTCATCAGCCTCGTCCGAGCCGAGCTGGATGTGGCAGAGCCGGGAGGGTCCGTTACGCTCAGGAACTTCTAGCTGAGCTGTCTACTCCGCTACACACCACTGCTGCCGACAGCAACGATGACAGCAACACGGCCAGACGTGGGTGGAGCAATCCGAACACGTGCGGATTGTCGGTCGAGGCCAAAGGCGCGGACGGACCGGCGTGGACGGAGCGCCCAGAACTTACAAGCGAGGGGTCGAAGGCTCGTGGCTCTCGTGCGCTAGGTCGCGGATGTGTTGTAGCGATCGAGCGTTGCCTTGGACGTCGAGGCGTCCTGGAAGACAAGCTCCCACGGCCCGGTGTTGACGTCCATGTCCTTGCCGAACCCGACCCACTTCCCGGCCATCCGTCGACCCGTGGGCTCAGCGAGGAGCTGGATCGCGCCGTGATAGCGGGCGCCACGGTAGTAGCCGGCCTTGTCGGTCTGCTCCACCCAGGTGCCGGTGACGACGGCACCGTCCACGGTCAGGTCCAGCGAGAGGGACGACGCCGCCGAGCCGGGCAGGCTGCGTGCGGTCAGTCGATCGCCGTGCTGGAGCAGGACCACGAAGTGCTGTCCGGCGAAGGAGTCGCCCCGCCCGCTGGAGTAGTACTGATAGCGGCTGAGCCACACACCCTCGTACGACCTGTGGGCCGTGGCGGGCTTGGACGTTGGCGTCGGCGTGGCCAGGTTGGACATGGGGGAGGTCATGTCGTGGCCGCCGTGTTCGTCGTCGGCGACCTCCCCGCCAGGCACCGCGGCGAAGCCCAGCAGCGAGATGGGTAGGCCGGTGACGACTTCCAGGGCGCGGGCGTAGACGGGGCGTGGTGCAGTGATCGCGCCGGACTCCCATCGCTGGACGAGTCTCTTGTTGGCATCGTTGGGCTCGCCGACGCGGTGGCCGGCGGCTTGGAGCGCGCGGGCGAAGTCGTCCTGGCTCATGCGCATCCCGGTACGGACGGCGCGGAGGGCGGTGTTGGGGGCGGCCATGACCGCCACGATAGCGTCATGTCGCCTAAATGTCGTCGGCAATGTGGTCGGGTTGTCGTATCTCGTGCCGTCGCAGTCGGCGACATAGGGACGTCAGTGTGAACGTGCGACGGTCGAGCGTGCCGCCGTGCTTCTGCTGACGGAGGTGGAGATGGCGGGTAACGGCGGCGAGCTGGCGGTGAACCGAGCCGAGCAGATCCAGGCAGCCGAGCGGGAGGCGGCCAAGCGACGCCTTCTCGCCGAGGCGGACCGGATACCGGCCGAGGAGACGACCCGGGCAAAGCCGGATCGGCGGTGGCGTCATGAGCAACGTTGAACTGTTGCTCGTGGGGCGGCGGGTGACACGAGCAACGCCGACAGCAACCGGCCCGGATCAGTCGGGACCCGGAACGACGCGGGTGGACGACCCTTCGAGGTCACGGACATAGACCGCAACCTGCGGACTAAGTGCACGAAGCTTGTGAGCGAGATGTCGCGGGCGCGGCGGCCGGGTCTGCGAAGGGAGCTACTCGGCGACGAAGACGCCGACACCGGGAAGTGTTTCGGTCATCCCTTTGATCCGTAGCACCTGCATAGCGCGGTCGATCACCGGCTCTGTGACCTCGTAGTGCTCGATCAACTCTCGCCGACTGGGCAGCTTGGAGCCGGGCTGGAACTCGCCTGACGCGATGCGTTCGGCGAGGTCGTCGGCGATCTGTTCGTAGCGGTAACGCGGCGGCACGTGGCTCTCCTTGGTTGGCAACACGAGTAGACCACCTACGTCAGCCCTGGACTACCCAACGGGACCTATGGGAGGTTGCCGAGGAGGTCGATTCCCTCGGTTGGCGCTGTGGGCCGCCCTCGCCGGCGTGGATGTTCGGCGCGTCCCCCGCGTTCGGGCATCCACGCCCCCAGATTGCTCCGGCACAAGGAGACAACAGTGCGCCCTTCGACATGGGCAGGGCAGAGCCTGGCCAAAGCGGGCGAGGCGAGCAGGTGAAGCGAGTCTCGTACGACGAGTACGTGCTGGCGGTGGCATTGACGCTCGCTCGCCGTCACCGGCCCGCCTGGTCCTGGCGACACTGGCGGCGCGTCTGCCAATGCGGAGGCGATCTGCCGTGTCGACGTCGCCACCGTATCCCGATCAAGCGCGTCCACTGGCCCAGCCAGGACGGCCCGCAGTGACCACTCACCAGCCGATCAAGCCGGCCTGGACGTGCGGCGGCTGCGCGGGGGAGTGGCCCTGCCAGACCCGGCGCCGAGAGCTGCGCGCCGAGTACGACCGGGCCCCGGTGTCGCTGGCTCTCTACCTGGCAGCCCAGCTCGTCGATGCCGCCCAGGACCTTGCCCACGTCCCCGCCGGCCGCCTGCACTACCGATTCCTCGGCTGGGCTCGATGAGCATCCTGCGGCCGGGTGACGAGAAGTTCCACTACAGCGACGGCTCCCACAAGTGGATCCCACCGAACCCGGACTACGACCAGGAGGTCTGGGACGAACCGGTCCGCCAACACAAGCACGGCCACCTCAGGAACGAGCGCCCAAAGGTCCGCATCCAACGATTGATCTGACGCCAGCAGTACAGCAGCGAAGTACAGTAACCGTGCCAGCCGAACCGAGCCGATTCACCCGTCGACAGACCCCCGCCCACGATGTGTGGGTCGGCGGCAGAGAGTGAGGATGGTGGGGTGGGTCGCTAACCTTCCGTCCTATGTTCAGCCGGCATGGCAGTATCTCGGCCGTGACCGAAGCCGAGCAGGTTCCGCATCGCGTTGATCGTGCGTGGCCGCGTGGAGCAGGGCCAATCTCCCTAGTCGTTGGCCTGGCCGCGATCGCTTTCGGGGTTGCAGTGACCGCAAGCTCTGCACAGGCCCTCACATCGGCGCTGTGTCTGCTTACAGGTCTGCTGATCGGATCGTCATTGGTAGTTGTCGGGATGCAGCGATGGCTTTCCGGCAAGGGGATCCCGGCAGGACTCAGCATCACTTCGATAGCCGTTGCCGTGGCCGCCTGGATTTCTTCCGAAGTGACTGGCATGGCTGGTGGGGGAGGCGCACTCTTTGCTGGACTCGTGGGCGGCCTTCTTCTCGGCAACGTCTGGGCCATCCAGGCTGCGAGGGCGAACCGTCGACAGTGATGGTGTGGCGGACAGCGTCCAAGCACGACTGGCTAAGTGACTAACTGGGTGACGATCGGTGTGCACGGGTCTGGACGTTCTTAGACGGCGCCGGACACGAGCACCAGCGTATGGCCCGGGACTCGGCCTCAGTGGTCAGCGAAACGGCTGTCGACAGCAACGCCGCTGGACGGCGGCGCGTTGACGAGCGCCAGCACGGACGAAGCTCCGAGCGTGTAGCCGTTGCACGGCAGGTGCGGACGCGACGCACAGAGCTTGCAAAGCGAGGAGTCCCAGGGGCAGAGGGCTGCGCGGCGTGTAAGGGGTTCTGAGGCGGCAGGCAGGCCGGTAGCTTTGGGTGGCACGGCGATGTGTCCCGTGCCACGAGGAGGTCCCGGATGGATTCTCTGCCGGAGTTGACGTTCGGGCAGCGGTTGAAGGTCTACCGGGAGCGGTCCGGGAAGACCCGGGCCGTGCTCGGGGGGTTGGTGGGGCGCAGCGCCGAGTGGGTCAAGGCGGTGGAGACCGATCGGATCCTGCCGCCGCGCGTCCACATGCTAGATCGCATCGCCCGTGCTCTGAAGGTCGAGGTGTCCGCCTTGGTCGGGGAGTTGAGCGCCCGGTCCGCTGTGGTCAACGGTCCCGAGCATCCGGCGTTGGCGTCGGTCCGGGACGCGGTGAACCGCTTCGCCGTCTCCGACGACGTTTCCCCGGAGTCCCTGACGAGTCTGAAAGAGCGGCTTGCGGTGGCGTGGCGGGCCCGCCATCAGGCGTCGGATCACCGCACCGTGCTGGGCGGGTTGTTGCCGGGGTTGCTGCGCGACGTGCAGCGCGCCGCGTTGGCGTACGAGGGTGACGAGCGTCGGCAGGCGCAGGCACTGTTGGCCGAGACGTTCGGGCTGACGCAGATGTTCCTCGCCTACCAGCCTGCCGCCGAGTTGCTGTGGCGGGTCGCGGACCGGGCGATGGTCGCGGCGCAGGAATCTGGCGACCCGGAGGCGCTGGCATGCGCGGGCTGGTTCCTGTGTCAGGTGCATCGGGATGCCGGCGACTGGGACACCGCGATGGCGGTGACGCTCGACCTCGTGTCGGCGTTGGAGCCGGGCACGGCTGACGGCAACACGAACCTGTTGGCGTTCTGGGGTGCACTGAACTTCGAGGCTGCCTACACCGCCGCCCGTGCCGGTGAGGAAGGCCGGGCCTGGCGGTACTGGGACCGCGCGGACCGGGTGGCGCAGCGCCTGCCGCCGGGCTTCTATCAGCCCCAGACATCGTTCTCGCAGGTCATCATGGGCGCACATGCGGTGACCGTGGCGGTGGAGTTGCAGAAGTCGGGTGAGGCGGTGCGGCAGGCACGCCGTCATGACTCCGCGGCCATCCCGTCGAGGCCGCGCCGGGCACGCCATCTCATCGAGGTCGCGCGGGCGCACTACGGCAAGGACGACAGGGAAACGGCCGTGCTGACCCTCCGGCAGGCGTACGAGTCGGCCCCGGAGACGATCCGCTTCAACGGGTACGCCCGTCAGATCACCCTGGACCTGCTCGACGGCCCGCGATCCACTCGTGACGACGCCCGTGACCTGGCGATCAAGGTCGGGCTGCTCTCCTGAGCCAGGGGTAGGAACCTTACCCATTCCGCTCCGCGACCCACCGTAGCTTCTCGCTCACGGGGTGCGGCGGGCGGTGCGGATGTCGCCTGGTCGCCGACCGGTCATGCCGATCTGGAGCCGCGGTGGTTGCGGCCTGCCCTGGCCCTGCCTGACTCGGCGGCGTGAGCTGCGGGCGGAGTATGCGGATGCTCCGGTGTCGCTGGCTCTCTACCTTGGGTCCTACCTCGTCCAGGCGACCGAGGACATGCCCTGGACCCCGGCCGGCGTGCTTCATCGCCGGTTCGTTGGATGGACCAGGGCGGCTGGACCGTCGACACCGACGAGGTAGCTGCCCCAGTCACCACGATCGGCGCTCTTCACATTAGGGTGCCAGGCCAGTTCGTTGATCGCGTTGGAGCGCACAGGGCGCCAAGATCCGAGCATCTTCAGGGAAACTGCTGCCTCAGCCGGTCGGGAGGCAGCAGTTTCGGTGATAGTGCTCAAGGCGCCGCTCGCAGGCGTGGTCTGACGCGTCGTCAGGCCACACGACCCGCACGATCGTGCGGATCGGCTGCCGCGTCGGTGTGGTGGCGTGCCGCGAGGGCCGGACCGGTTCCCCTCCGGTCCGGCCCCCGCGATCAGGTCCGCGTCAGGCGCGGAGTCTGCGTTGCCGGACGACGAGCAGCAGCGCCGCGCCGAGGAGCACCGCCAGCACGCCGGCACCCATCCAGAGTCCGGCCGGGAACGACGTGCCGGTCACCGGGAGCTTGCCCTTCACCGGGATGGTGATGGTGGACTCGGGGGAGACCGGCGCCGGGCCGTCCGGCGGGGTGCCGGTCGCCGTCGCGGTGTTGCGCAGCGACCCGTGGTGGTAGTCGGCCTTGCTGACGGTGTACGTCGCCGCGCAGGTCACGGCCGCGCCGGCGGCGAGGGTGACGGCGCCGTTCGGGGTACGGTCGGGACCGCAGGTGATCGGGCCGAGGTTTGCCGCCGAGGCCGGTGCGGTCAGCGCGTCGGTGATCGTCACGTCGGTCAGCGGCACCTGGCCGGTGTTGGTGACCACGAACTGGAACGGCACGTGCTGTCCCGGCCGGACGATCTTGTCGGTGCTGCTCGACTTCACCACCGTGATCGCGGCGCCCCGGGTGGCCGTGACCTCGGCCGAGGCCGGCGCGGAGCGTACCGGTGCGGGTGGGTCCTGGCCGGGGATTGTCGGCGGCGTACCGGACGCGACGGCCGTGTTGGTGATCCGACCGGCCTCGATGTCCGCTGCGGTGACCGCGTAGGTCGACGTGCAGGTGGTGTTGTCCCCGGCGGCCAGGGTGACCGCGCCGCAGGTGATCGCCCCTGGCGTTCCGGTGCCGGAGAAGTCGGTCTCGTCGACTGTCACCGCGCTGAGCGGCGTGGTGCCGGTGTTGCGCACCACGAACCGGTAGGTGACCACGTCACCGGCCGCGGACACCACTGTGGGCGTCACCGACTTGGTGATGGCGATCGCCGGGTGCGGGATCGGGATGTCCACAGGCGACGGCGGTGAGACCGGCGGCGGCCCGAACGGCGGCGTACCGGTGGCCGTGGCGACGTTGCGCAGCGACGAGCCGGTGAAGTCGTCGGCGGTCACCGTGTAGGTGGCCCGGCACTGGATGGAGGCGCCCGGCGACAACGTCACCGCGCCGTTGGGGATGTTCTGCGGACCGCAGGTGATCGGGCCGAGCACGCCGCGCTCGGACGGCGGCAGCACGGTGTCGTTGACCGTCACGTTGGTCAGGGTGAGCCCGCCCGAGTTGACGACGAGGAAGGTGTACGGCACCTGCTGACCCGGCGCGGTGATCGCCACGGTGGTCGTCGACTTGATCACCTCGATGGTGGCGACGAGCCCCGACTGCGGGATGGTCAGCGTCGACGGCGGCGAGTCGACAGGCGCACCCCCGCCCGGCGGTGTGCCGTGTGCGGTGGCGACGTCGGTGACGCCGTCGTTGTCGAGGTCGGCCTGGGTGACCGTGTAGGTGGCGGTGCAGGTGGTGCTCGCGCCGGGCGCGAGGGTGGTGACCGGGCAGGTGATCGGGCCGAGGTCGGCGTTCGACGACGGCGGGGTCTGTACGTCTGTCACGTTGACGTTCGTCAGCGTGAGCCCGCCGTTGTTGACCACGTGGAACCGGTACGTGACCTCCTGTCCGACCGCATTGATCAACACCGTCGTGGAGGTCTTCACCACCTGGATGCTGGCGACGATCCCCGCGTCCGGGATGGTGAGCGTCGAGGGCGCCGAGTCGATGGGCGTGTCACTGCCGGGCGGTGTGCCGTGTGCGGTGGCGACGTCGGTGACCCCGTTGTTGTCGAGGTCGGCCTGGGTGACGGTGTAGGTGGCGGTGCAGGTGGTGTTCGCGCCGGGGGCGAGGGTGGTGGCGGCGCAGGTGATGGGGCCGAGGTTGGCGTTCGACGACGGCGGTGTCTGCACGTCTGTCACGTTCACCGACGACAGCGTCACGGTGCCGGTGTTGGCCACCAGGAAGCGGTAGGGCACCTGCTGCCCGACCGTGTTGATCGAGACGGTGGTGGACGACTTCAGCAGCGAGATCGACCGGATCAGGTCGGCCGCGGGAATGGTGAGCGTCGAGGGCGCCGAGTCGATCGGGTTGTCACCGCCGGCAGGTGTGCCGTGTGCGGTGGCGACGTTGGTGACCTCGTCGTTGTCGAGGTCGGCCTGGGTGACGGTGTAGGTGGCGGTGCAGGTGGTGTTCGCGCCGGGGGCGAGGGTGGTGGCGGCGCAGGTGATGGGGCCGAGGTTGGCGTTCGACGACGGCGGTGTCTGCACGTCTGTCACGTTCACCGACGACAGCGTCACGGTGCCGGTGTTGGCCACCAGGAACTGGTACGGCACCTGCTGACCGACGCTGCTGATCTGTGTGGTGGTCGACGACTTCACCAGGGAGATCCCGGGAACGACCACGTCGCTCGGGATCGTCAGGGTCGCCGGCGGCGACTGCACGGGCGGCCGACCACCTGGCGGTGTGCCCTGGGCGGTCGCGCTGTCGCGGACCGAGCCGAAGTCCAGGTCAGCCTGGGTGACGGTGTAGGTGGCGGTGCAGGTGGTGCTCGCGCCGGGTGCCAGGGTGGTGGCGGCGCAGGTGATCGGGCCCAGGTTGACGTTCGACGATGGCGGTGTCTGCACGTCGGTGACGGTCACGCCGGTGAGGGTGAAGCCGCCGGTGTTGACGACGGTGAACTGGTACGGGACCTGCTGCCCGACCGTGGTGATCGACGTGGTGGTGGACGACTTGAGGATCGCGATGGAGGCGACCAGGCCGGTCTCCGGAATGGTCAGCGTCGCGGGCGTCGAGTCGACCGGCGTGCCGCTTGGCGGTGTGCCGTGGGCGGTGGCGACGTTGGTGACGCCGTCGTTGTCGAGGTCGGCCTGGGTGACCGTGTAGGTGGCGGTGCACAGGGTCTGTGCGCCGGGCGCGAGGGTGGTGGCGGCGCAGGTGATCGGGCCGAGGTTGACGTTCGACGACGGCGAGGTCTGCACGTCCGTCACGTTGACGCCGGTGAGGGTGAAGCCGCCGGTGTTCAGCACGTGGAACTGGTACGGGACCTGCTGCCCGACTGTGGTGATCGACGTGGTGGTCGAGGTCTTCATGATGGCGATCGAGGCGACCAGGCCGGCCTCGGGGATGGTCAGCGTCGACGGCGGCGAGGTGACAGGTGTTCCGCCGCGCGGCGGGGTGCCCTGTGCGGTGGCGACGTTGGTGACACCGCCGTTGTCCAGGTCGGCCTGGGTGACGGTGTACGTGGCGGTGCAGGTGGTGCTCGCGCCGGGTGCCAGGGTGGTGACCGGGCAGGTGATCGGGCCGAGGTTGGCGTTCGACGACGGCGGTGTCTGCACGTCGGTGACGGTCACGTTGCTCAGGGTCAGGCCGCCGGTGTTCGCCACCAGGAAGCGGTACGGCACCTGCTGCCCGACCGAGGTGATCGACGTGGTGGTGGACGACTTCACCACGGTGACGGCGGCGGTGAGCACCTGCGCCGGGATGGTCAGGCTGTTCGGGTCGGAGACGACAGGTGGGCCGGTGGGTGGGGTGCCCTGTGCGGTGGCCACGTTGGTGACACCGCCGTTGTCCAGGTCGGCCTGGGTGACGGTGTACGTGGCCGTGCAGGCGGTCTGCGCGCCGGCGGCGAGGGTGGTGGCCGCGCAGGTGATCGGGCCGAGGTTGGCGTTCGACGACGGCGGGGTCTGCACGTCGGTGACGGAGATGGCGGTCAGCGGCACGCCGCCGGTGTTGACCACGTGGAACGAGTACGGCACCTGCTGACCGACGCTGCTGATCAGCGTGGTGGTCGACGACTTGATCAGGGCGATGTCGGCCGGGGTGGCGCCCTCGCAGGCGAGCGTGGTGCTGAAGGGGAAGTAGTGGATCTCGCCGCCGCGGTGGTCCAGCGTACGGGTGATGACGCTGCCCTCGGTGTTGCTCGGGGAGAGGTCGGTGAGGCTGGCGTTGGGGGCGTAGATGGTGCCCTCGACGGTGGCGGCGTTCGGGGTGAGGGTGAGCGCGGTGGCGGTCGGGAAGTTGAACAGGATGTAGCGCGCCTGCGGCCCGCCGACCCCGGCGAAGTTCGGGGCGGTCCAGGCGAAGGTGTTGCCCACGCCGCTGGTGTCCACGTTGACGAGCAGCGGGGTGTCGGCGGTCGGTTGGTTGGCGAAGGTCAGGATCTGGATGTTGGCCAGGTCGGTGGCGCTCAGGTTGAGCACGTTTGTCACGCCCGGGGTCAACGTGACGACGGCGTTGCTGCCCGGCGGGATCGGGCGGGGCAGCACGTCACCGTTCGGCGTCCGCAGGACCACGGTGTTGTCGCAGGTGGCCAGGCCGGCGGTGGTGTCCCGGAAGGCGGCGAACGCGCCGGCGAAGTTGATCGGCGAGGTCGGCCCGACGCTCGGCACCGGCTGGCGGGTGACCAGCTCGACCCGGGGCGAGGCGTCGTAGTCGTTCGTCGGCAGGATCCGGGTGTTGACCTGGGCGCCGTTGTTGTCGGTGTCGCGGACGACGGTCCCGGTCAGGTCGCCGACCTTGGCGTAGCCGTTGGAGAGCACCTGGAGTCGGCTGCCGCCGACGCTGCCGGCGAAGTTCACCCGTCCACCCACAACCAGGGCGCTGGGGTTGGCGTCGCCGGGCACCACGAACGACCCGGCGGTCGCCCCGGCGAGCTGGTAGTTACCGAAGGTGAGGTCGCCGCCGACGGCGAGGGTGCCCTCGTTCTCGTCGTTGTTCACCGTGGCGTTGCCCTCGGTCATCACGCCGAAGCTCAGCGCCTCGGCGACCGGGTCGACCGGCCCGATGGCCTCGTCGACGGCGGCCAGCACCGGGTTGACCCGGTCGGGCGCAGCCGGCACCAGCAGACCGTTGAGCGCCAACACGCCCGCGACGGCGGTCAGCGCCGTCGCCCGTGACCTGCGGCTACCCCACCACGAAATCCTCATCACGCCCCCGTTGTTCGAATGTGCCACGGGAGCTTATCGAGGCATAAGTGCCGCTATGACGTTTTTGTCCGAATAGAGATCAGGCCGGGTGTGCTTCGAACTGTGCGCGCCGTACCTCCGTGTTTATGATCGACAACCCGACCGGGGACCCCGACATGGCCGATCGGCTGGCCCGGAGCAGAGGTGAGGTGCGCGACGGTGAACCGCGAGGCGTACGCCTGCTGGGTGCGTGAACCCGGTGCGGCCGAGATCCGGCCGGTGTCGTTGACCGACCCGGGCCCGGACGAGGTGCTGGTCCGGGCCAGTTACTCCGGAATCAGCAGGGGCACCGAGACGCTTGTCTTCGCCGGCAAGGTGCCCGCCGACCAGTACGCCGCGATGCGCGCCCCGTTCCAGGAGGGCGAGTTCCCCGGCCCGGTCAAGTACGGCTACCTGAGCGTCGGCGTGGTCGAGCAGGGCCCGCCGGAGCTGCTCGGGCGCACGGTGTTCTGCCTGCACCCGCACCAGAGCGCGTACGTCGTGCCGGTGAGCGCCGTGGTGCCGGTGCCGGAGGGGGTGCCGGCCGCCCGCGCGGTGCTCGCCGGCACGGTGGAGACCGCCGTCAACGCCCTGTGGGACGCGGCGCCGCTCGTCGGTGACCGGGTCACCGTGATCGGCGCGGGCATGGTCGGCTGCTGCGTCGCGGCGCTGGTCGCCCGGTACCCCGGCGTGCAGGTCGAGTTGGTCGACACCGACGCGCGCCGGGCGGGGGTGGCCGGGGCCCTCGGCGTCGACTTCGCCGACCCGGCCGACGCCCGCGGTGACCGGGATCTGGTCGTACACGCCAGCGCCACCGCCGCCGGCCTGCAACAGTCGCTGGACCTGCTCGCGCCGGAAGGGACGGTCATCGAGCTGAGCTGGTACGGCGACCGCCCGGTGCAGGTGTCACTGGGTGGCGCGTTCCACTCCGGTCGACTCACCGTGCGCAGCAGTCAGGTCGGCATGGTGGCACCCGCCCGCCGGGGACGGCGCAGCTACGCCGACCGACTGGCGCTCGCCCTGGACCTGCTCGACGACCCGGCCTTCGACGCGTTGATCACCGGCGCGTCCCGCTTCGCGGAGCTGCCCGACGTGCTCGCCAGACTGAGTTCGGGTGACCTGCCCGCCCTCTGCCACCTCATCACCTACGACGACGGGGAGTGACCGTGTTCAGCGTGACCGTTCGGGACCACATGATGATCGCCCACAGTTTCCGAGGCGAGGTGTTCGGGCCCGCCCAACGCCTGCACGGCGCGACGTTCGTGGTGGACGCGACGTTCCGGCGTCCCGACCTGGACGCCGACGGGATCGTGGTGGACATCGGCCTGGCCACCGAGCAGCTGCGGGCCGTGCTGGGCGAGCTGACCTACCGCAACCTCGACGACGAGGCGGCCTTCGCCGGGGTGAACACCACTACCGAGGTGCTGGCCCGCACGGTCGCGGACCGACTCGTCGAGCGGGTGCACGCCGGTGAGCTGGGCGCGGGGGCACGGGACCTGACCGGCATCACGGTCACCCTGCACGAGTCGCACATCGCCTGGGCGAGCTACGAGCGGTCACTGTGACCGATGCGGGCCGGGCGGTGCACGTCGTCCTGCCCGGTGACATCGACGACCCGACGACACCAAGCGGCGGCAACTCCTATGACCGGCAGGTCTGCGCCGGGCTGGTCGAGCGCGGTTGGTCGGTCCACGAACACCCGGTGCCCGGCGCGTGGCCGCAGCCCGCGCCGGCCGACCGGGCGACGTTGGCCGGGGTGCTCGCCGCCGCACCCGACGACGCCGTGGTGCTGATCGACGGCCTGATCGCCTCGACCGTGCCGGGCCTGCTCACCCCGCACGCCCGTCGGCTGCGCCTGGTGGTCCTGGTGCACCTGCCGCTCGACGACGAGGCGGAGGCCCGCGCGCTTGCCACCGCGCGCGCCGTCGTCACCACGAGCGAGTGGACCCGCCGCGCCCTGCTGACCCGGCACCCGACGCTCGCCGACCGGGTGCGGGCCGCGCCGCCCGGGGTGCGGCCGGCGCCGCCGGCTGCCGGGTCGTCGGCGGGCGACCGGTTGCTCTGCGTCGCGGCGGTCACCCGTCACAAGGGGTACGACGTGCTTGTCGACGCGATGGCCACGCTTGTCGGCCGGCGCTGGACGATGGTCTGCGCGGGCACGCTGACCCGGGAACCGGACCTCGTGCACCGGCTGCGCGACAGGCTGACCGGAGCGGGCCTCACCGGGCGGGTGCGCCTGGCCGGCCCTCTGACCGGCGCGGCGTTGGACGACGCGTACGCCGCCGCCGACCTGCTGGTGCTGCCGTCGAGGGGCGAGACGTACGGCATGGTCGTCACCGAGGCGCTGGCCCGCGGCCTGCCGGTGCTGACCACCGAGGTGGGCGGGCTGCCGGAGGCGCTCGGCCACGCGCCCGACGGCGACCGACCCGGACTGCTGGTCCCGCCCGGTGACCCGGCGGCGCTGGCCGCCGCGCTGATCCGCTGGCTTGACGACGACGCGCTGCGCGCCCGGCTGCGGCGTGCCGCGCTCGCCAGGCGCGACACCCTGACCGACTGGCCGGTGACCACCGCGCTGCTGGCCGGCGTGCTGAAGGAGGTGGCGGGATGACCGCCGAGGAGACCCTGCCGTTCGCCGACTGGCTGCGGCTGCGGGAACCGGCCGACGCGGCGGCGCGTGCCGAGGACCTGCTGAGGGCCGTCCGGGCCCGGCTGACCGGCGACGCCCCGACGGTGGTCCACGACCTGGGCAGCGGCACCGGCTCGATGAGCCGCTGGTTGGCCGCCCGGCTGCCCGGACCACAGCACTGGGTGCTGCACGACCGGGACGCCGACCTGCTGGCCCGGGCCGCCAAGGGCATGAGCGGGGTGACCGCCGCCGACGGCGCTCCGGTCACCGTCCACACCCGCTGCGGTGACCTCACCCGGCTGACCGCCGCCGACCTCGCCGACGGGTCCCTGGTCACCGCGTCCGCGCTGCTGGACATGCTCACCGCCGAAGAGGTCGAGCGGGTGGTGGCGGCGTGCGTCGGTCGGCCCGCCCTGTTCGCCATCTCGGTGACCGGGCGGGTCCGGTTCGACCCGGCCGACCCCCTGGACGAGACGGTCGAAGCCGCGTTCAACGAACACCAGCGGCGTACCTCCGACGGCCGCCGGCTGCTCGGTCCGGATGCCCCCGCCGCCACCGCCGCCGCGTTCGCCCGGCACGGCGTCGACGTGCGGGAACGGCCCAGCCCGTGGCGTCTCGGCCCGGAGCAGGCCGAGTTGACCGCCGAGTGGTTCCGGGGCTGGCTCGGGGCGGCCTGCGAGCAGCGCCCCGACCTGGCCGGCCCCACCCAGGCGTACGCCCGCCGTCGGTTGGCCGACGCGGCGGCCGGTCGACTCACCGTGCGTGTCGACCACACCGACCTCCTCGCCGGTGGATGAACCGTTCACGCCCTGGGTACGTGGACTAGGGCAAGTGGACGATCTTCAAGGGGAGGGCCGGCGCCGATGTTCTGGGCCTGGGCACGAGTGGTCGGCGGGGTGGGTCTGCTCGCCGTCCTGCTGTGGCAGGTGGGCACGGGCCCGTTCCTCGCCGGAGTACGACTGATCGACGCGCCAGCGTTGGCGGCGGCGCTGGTCATCGGGGTGCTCACCACGGTCTGCGCGGCGTGGCGGTGGAGCCTGGTCGCCACCGGCCTCGGCGTCCGCCTGCCCCTGGCGACCGCGGTGGCGCACTGCTACCGGGCCGTGTTCCTCAACGCCACCCTGCCCGGCGGGGTGCTCGGCGACGTGCACCGGGCGGTACGCCACGGCCGCGACGCCGGTGACGTCAGCCGGGGCATCCGCGCGGTGGTCTGGGAGCGTACCGCTGGGCAGGTGGTCCTGGTCGGAGTCGCCCTGGTGGTGCTCGCGGCCTTCCCGTCCCCGGTCCGGCCCTACCTGCCGGCCGCCGCCGCGCTGCTCGTCGCCGGCGGGCTGGTCGCCGTGCTGCTGGCCCGGGTCGTTCCCAGCGGTGGCGCATCCCGCTGGGCGACGGCGTTGCGCACCGCCGTGGCGGACGTCCGGTCGGGTCTGCTGGCGCGGCGCACCTGGTTCGGTGTGCTCGTCGCCTCGGCCGTGATGGTCGCCGGTCACCTGGCCACCTTCCTGGTCGCGGCGCGCACCGCCGGGTCGGACGCCCCACTGTCCCGACTGCTGCCGTTGACGCTGCTCGCCCTGCTCGCCATGGGCCTGCCGCTGAACGTGGCCGGCTTCGGGCCGCGCGAGGGGGTGGCGGCGTGGGTGTTCGGCGCGGCCGGCCTCAGCGCGGCCGAGGGGGTCGCCACCGCGACCGTCTACGGTGCACTGGTGCTGGTGGCCAGCCTGCCCGGGGCCGCGGTGCTGCTGGCCCGTCGACGTCGAATTCCGGTCGCCGCCCGGGAAGCCGCCTCCGGCGGCGGCTGTTGAGTCGGTTGTGAGACGGAACGCGTCGCCGGATGGCGGTGCCGCCGGACAAAGGAGTCCCATGCCCGAAGCATTGCCGGTTGCCACGATTCGTACGCAGGTCACGGTGCCGCTGGCGTTCCCAGACGGCTACAGCACGACCGCCCGGGTGTTCACGTTCAAGGGCCTGGTGGACGGTCGGGAGCACCTGGCCCTCGGCCTCGGCGACTGGGCCGGTGCCCTGGACCGGCTCGCCGCCGGGGGAGCAGCCCCGCTGGTCCGTCCGCACAGCGAGTGCCTGACCGGCGACGTGTTCGGCAGCCAACGGTGCGACTGCGGGCCGCAGTTGCGGGAGGCGGTGCAGCGGATCGCCGAGACCGGCGGTTTCCTGCTCTACCTCCGGCAGGAGGGCCGGGGCATCGGCCTGTACGCCAAGCTCGACGCGTACGCGTTGCAGGACGCCGGGTTGGACACCTACCAGGCAAACGTCGCGTTGGGCCGGGGTGAGGACGAGCGGGACTACACCGCCGCCGCGCAGATGCTCGCCACGTTGGGCGTGCCACGGGTCCGCCTGCTGAGCAGCAACCCGGACAAGGCCGAGCAGTTGACCCGGCTGGGCGTGGACGTGGCCGAACGGGTGCTGACGAGCGTCTTCCTCTCACCGGCCAACGCCGACTACCTGGCGGCGAAGGCGGCGAAGGCGGCGGAGGTCGAGGCAGCCGAAGCCGCGGACGAGCGTGCTGGTCGTCCCTCCGAGCGGCCCGTCCCCCAATGAGCTGGCGGCCGGAGCCGACGCGGCCGTACGTACTGCTGAGTTGCGCCGCCTCCATCGACGGGTACATCGACGACGCCTCCGAGCAGCGGTTACTGCTGTCCAACGAGGAGGACCTGGACCGCGTCGACGCGGTCCGGGCCAGCTGCGATGCCATCATGGTCGGAGCCGGCACCGTCCGCCGCGACGACCCTCGGCTGCTGGTGCGCTCCCCGAGCCGTCGCGCCGAGCGGGTGGCGGCCGGCCGACCCGCCTCGCCCACCAAGGTCACCCTGACCGCCCAGGGCGACCTGGACCCGGCGGCCCGCTTCTTCACCGCCGGTGATTCGGCCCGGCTCGTCTACTGCGCCACCGGCGCGCTGGAGAAGACCCGGGAACGGGTCGGCCGACTGGCCACCGTTGTCGACGCGGGCGAACCCGTCGACCCGGGGTGGTTGCTGACCGACCTGGCCGCGCGGGGCGTACAGCGATTGATGGTGGAGGGCGGCGGGACGGTTCACGCCCAGTTCCTCGCCGCCGGTCTCGCCGACGAGCTGCACCTGGTGGTCGCCCCGTTCTTCGTCGGTGACGGACGGGCGCCCCGGTTCGTCGGCGAGGGCCGCTTTCCCTGGCACCCGGGCCGCCGCGCCCGCCTGGCCGAGGCCCGCCAGATCGGCGACGTGGTCCTGCTCCGCTACGCCCTCTCCGACCGCTGCCCCACCGCCGCCGACCCCGCCCGCCCGGTGGGGTGAGAGGCGGCGTGCTGGGCGTCCGGTGTGTCGAGTGCGATGCGGAACTGCCCGTCGCCACCGGCCGGGGACGCCCGCGTCGCTACTGTTCCCGGCGCTGTCAGGCCCGCGCGTACCGCAGACGTCGCGAGCACGGCCCCACCAGCACCCCGCGCCGGGTGCGGAGCCTGCCCATGCCGAGCAGCGGCGACCCGCGCCACCGGGTGGTCGCCCTCGCGGTCGAGTTGGCGGACACCGGCGGCCTGGACGCCGTCTCCATGCGGGTCCTCGCCCAACACGCCGGTCTGCCCGCCCACGCCCTGTACCGGCACGTCCGCAACCGGGCCGACCTGCTCGCCGCGATGGCCGAGCAGATCACCGCCACCCGCGTGCCCGGCGCCGCACCGCTGCCCCGCGACCCGCGTCAGCGGCTCGAACAGTTGGCCAGGGACGAGTGGGAGATGTACCGCCGTCACCCCTGGCTGCTGGCCGTCCTCGCCACCGACCGGCCGCCGACCGGGCCGGCGGTGCTCGCCATGGTCGACCGCGTCGTGGCGGCGTTCACCAGCGCCGGGTACGACCCGGCCGAGGCGTTCCGCGCCTACCTGGCGCTCAGCGGCTACATCCAGGGCATGGCCCTGCTCATCCGGCGTGACCCCGGCGACGCGACCTACCACGCCTGGTGGTCGGCGACCCGCACTCGGCTGGAGCGGACCGGCCGTACCCGGGAACGACCCTGGCTGGCCGCGGCCGGGCAGACCAGTCCCGACACCGACCTGGACACCTGGTTCCGGTTCGGCCTGCGCGGGCTGCTCGACGGCCTGTTGAGCGGCCGCGCTCGGTAGGGTGGCCGACGTGCCGCGACTGGTGAAGATCACTCAAGACAATGTGGAAACCGCGTGCCGGCTGAGCGTGCGACCCGACCAGGAGACGTTCTCCTCTCCGGTGGCCTGGTCCCTCGCCGAGGCGTACGTCCAGCCCGAGATCGCGTGGCCGCGCCTGATCGTCGAGGACGACGAGATCGTCGGCTTCCTGATGGGCTTCTTCGACATCGTGTGGGACCCGGCCCAGTCGGACGACAGGCGCTCGGGGCTGTGGCGGCTGAACATCTCCGCCGAGCAGCAGGGCCGGGGGTACGGCCGCTTCGCGGTTCAGGCCGTCCGCGACGAGGCCCGCCGCCGTGGGCACGACCACGTCTACACGACGTGGAAGCCGGGACCGGACGGCCCGGAGCGGTTCTACCTGAAACTCGGGTTCCAGCTCACCGGAGAGACCAGCGAGGACGAGGTGGTGGGCGTCCACTCCACCGACTGAGGTGACGTCACCGGCCGAGGAGTCGACTCGTACGATGCTCCGGTGAATCTTCGAGGTACGGTCCGCGCCGATCGTCCGCTGATGGTGCTCGCCGTCGGTGAGGAGGCCCGCTACCTGCCGACCGAGCTGCCGGTGCTGCTCACCGGCATGGGCAAGGTGAACGCCGCGAGCGCGGTGGCCGCCGTGCTCGCCGCCGGGCCGCGCCCGTCTCTGCTGCTCAACCTGGGCACGGCCGGCGCGTTGCGCCCCGGGTTGACCGGCATCCACGAGGTCGCCACAGTGCTCCAGCACGACCTGGACACCGACCTGCTGCGCACCCTCACCGGCGAGACCTACGGGGCGCCACTGTCGCTGGCCAGCGAGGGCGCGGTGCTGGCCACCGGTGACACGTTCGTGGCCGACGACGCGGCGCGGGACCGGTTGGCCCTGCGCGCCGACCTGGTCGACATGGAGGGGTACGCGGTGGCCTGGGCCGCCGCGCAGGCCGGCGTGCCGTGCCGGCTGGTCAAGCAGGTCAGCGACGAGGCGGGGGAGGGCGCGGCCCGCACCTGGCAGGAGTCGGTGGACGCGTGCGCCCGGGACCTCGCCGAGTGGGCCGCCCGACACGTCGCCTGAGTCGGCCGGGTCAGTCGCCGGATTGTTTGAACCGCAGGCCCGGCGTGGTCTCCCGGGCCGCTCCGGGCAGCAGGACGTGAGTCGCCAGCCCCAGCGCCACGACCACGGTGACCAGCACCGGCGGCCAGTGACCGGCCCAGGGCAGCACCAGCAGCAGCCCGATCAGGCAACTCATCCGCCACCACGGCACGTTCGTCGACACCAGCAGGGTGAACAGCGCGCGGCCGATCACGAACAGGATCGGACCGCCGATGATCAGCAGGAGCCACCGCGCCGGTGTCGTCCCGGTCGGCTGCGAGACGACCAGGTCGAACGCGGCCGCGGTGCCGACCACGCCGGCAAGCATCACCAGATGGGTGTACGGGGCCACCCGGGCCGGTCGGCCACCCCGCACCCCGGCTTCGAGCAACTCGCCGGCCCGGAAGACGTAGACCTGCCACATCAGCAGCATGACCGCGAACGCGCAGAACAACGCGGTGACCCGGACGCCGTCGAGATCGGTACGGCTGACCCGTATGGTGGGCACCAGGATGATGTCGCCGAGCGCCAGGATGAGGAACTGCTGGTACCGCTCGCCCAGGTGCCCGGTGGTCCGCTCGTACTGGTCGATCGGCACCCGGCCCAGCCAGGGCGTCGGGTAGCGGGCCGCCGCGGAGAGCAGGTCGATCGCGATGGCGATGATCCAGAGCGGCCAGTTCACGTCGCCGGTCACCGCGCCGGTGATCCATAAGACGCCTGACACCACGAACCAGAACAGGAACCGGGTGGCCCGGATCGTGGCCGCCCGGTGCCGCTGCCGATACAACGACGTGATCAGGATGATGCCGCGCAGCACGTGCGTACCGACGTACGCGACCGCGAAGATCAACGCGTGGCCGTCGGTGACCATCGGCAGGGACGCCGCCATCCCCACCGAGCCGACCATGGCGATCATCAGGATGGCCTGGATGGGACGTTGCTGCGGGTCGTAGAACTCGGTCGTGGTGGAGGTGACCGACCAGGTCCACCAGATGGCCGTCAACATCAGCAGCACCTTGGGGCCGCCGGACCAGGAGAGGTTCTCGGTCAACAGCGTCGACGTCAGCGCGAGGGCCGCCACGAACACCACGTCGAAGAGCAACTCCAGCAGGGTGGCCCGGGTCGACCCGTCCGGCCGGCGTACCAGTGCCGCGGTGCCTCCGGTGGTCATGCCCGGCCTCCCGCCGTGTCTCCGAGGATTATCGGCGGTGCCGGCGCGGCCCGTCCCCGGATCGGCGATTCCCGCCGGTCGGGGAAGAGGACGACCGGAGGTTGCCACGGCGTTGGGGGCCGGGTGATGCTTTAGCGCATCAATCAATCTCGATCTCGTCGGAGGTTCGGATGCGCCGCTCGCCGCTGGTCGCCCTCGTCCTGACCATCCTGCTGCTCGTCGCGCCCGGCGCCGTGCAGGCCGCCGTCCCCGACCGGGCCGCCGTGCCCGCACTCGACCCGGTGACCCTGCTGACCGGGGTACGCACCCCGGGCACCGCCTGGGGCCTCGACCCCGCCACCGGCCGGATGACCCTCACCGTCGACGACACCGTTGCCTCCAGCGAGCTGACCGCACTGCGGGCGGTGACCGACCGGGCCGGCGTGGTGCTGCGCCGCGAACCCGGAACACTGCGTCCCCTGATCGCCGGCGGGCAGGGCATCTACGGCGGCGGCGCACGATGCTCGCTCGGCGCGAACGCGCGCAGCGGCAGCACCTACTACGTGATCACCGCTGGGCACTGCACCGCCGCGGCGGCCACCTGGTACACCGACAGCGCCCAGACGACGGTGCTCGGCACCCGTACCGCCACCAGCTACCCCACAAACGACTACGGGCTGATCCGCTACACCGCCCGGATCGCCCACCCCAGCGCGGTCTACACCTACCCCGGCCTGTTGACCATCAACGGCCCCGGCACCGCGTACGTCGGTCAGGCGGTGTGCCGCAGCGGCAGCACCACCGGGGTGCGCTGCGGCACGGTCACCGGTCTCAACCAGACCGTCAACTACGCCACCGGCGTGATCTACGGACTGATCCGCACCAACATCTGCGCCGAGCCGGGCGACAGCGGCGGACCGCTCTACGTGGCCTCCACCGGCACCATCCTCGGCATCCTCTCCGGCGGAAGCGGCAACTGCACCACCGGTGGCACCACCTTCTACCAGCCGATCGCGGAGGTGCTGGCCGCGTACGGGTTGACGTTGCCCTGACCGGCGGGACACCGCTTGCCCGTCCCGCGCGGGACACCTAGGCTCGGCGACGCCCAGCACCCCCGCCGCGAGGACGTGTGCCCGATGCCGACCGCCCCCCGACCTGACCCGGCGAGTGTCCCGGCCGGCCTTCCGCCGGTCGAGGTGGCCGCGGTGGGGGAGACGATGGTGGTGCTCTGCCCCGCGCCGGGTGAGCCGCTGGAACGTGCCGAGCGGGTCGCCGTCTCGGTCGGTGGGGCGGAGTCCAACGTGGCCGGTTACCTGGCCCGTCTGGGGCACCGGACGACCTGGGTGAGCCGGGTCGGCGACGACCCCTTCGGGCGGGCCGTCGTCCGGCACGTCGCCGCCGCCGGCGTCCGCGTCGACCAGGTGTGCGTGGACCCGGCCGCCCCCACCGGCCTGTACGTCAAGGACCCGGGCCCGGAGGGCACCTCCGTGCACTACTACCGGGCCGGGTCGGCGGCGTCCCGGATGAACCCCGCCACGCTTGCCGACCCGGGGTTGGCCGGTGCCCGGGTGCTGCACCTGTCCGGGATCACCCCGGCGCTCTCCGCGTCCTGCCGGGCGCTCGTCGGGCACGCGGTGACCGACCGGCCGCTGGCGCAGGCGCTTGTCAGCTTCGACGTCAACCACCGGGCCCGGCTGTGGCCCGCCGAGCAGGCCGCGCCGGTGCTGCGCGACCTCGCCAACCGCTGCGACCTCGTCTTCGTCGGGCAGGACGAGGCGGAGACCCTCTGGGGCACCAGCGACCCGGGGGCCGTACGCGAGCTGCTTCCCGCGCCGCAGACGGTGGTGGTCAAGGACGGTGCGGTCGGCGCCACCGCACTGGACCGCGACGCCGAACCCGTCTTCGTGCCCGCTCCCCGGGTGACGGTGGTGGAGCCGGTCGGCGCCGGCGACGCGTTCGCCGCCGGCTACCTGGCCGGGCTGCTCCGCGACCTCGACCCGGTACGGCGGTTACGCCTCGGCCACCTCGTCGCCGCGCAGGCGCTGACGAGCAGCGGCGACAACGCCCCGGTCCCGGAGTGGGCCTGGTTCGAGAAGCTGATCGACGCCCCCGCCGACGCCTGGTCGCCGCTCGACCTGACCAGCCCGGCGACGACGACCTGAGTCGGGCCGTCGGCAACAGTTTCACCGCGACCCTGGATGGAGTGCACCATGACCACACCGGACTTCGACCACATCTTCGGCGGCGCCCGGGTGATGGCGATCCTGCGCGGCCTGCCGGTCGCCGAGACCGTTCGGCTCGCCGAGCGCGCCTGGGACCTCGGCATCGACGTGGTGGAGGTTCCGGTGGCCACCGCCGACGCGGTGCCGGCGCTGCGGGCCGCCGTCCAGGCGGGGGCCGAGCGTGACCGGATCGTCGGTGCCGGCACCGTGCTCGACGTCGACCAGGTCGCCGCGGCGGCCGACGCGGGCGCCCGGTTCACCGTCGCGCCCGGCCTGGACCTCGCGGTCGCCGACGCCGCTGCCGCGCGGGGCCTGCCGCACCTGCCCGGTGTGGCCACCCCCACCGAGGCCCAGCAGGCACTACGGCACGGTCTCACCTGGCTCAAGGCGTTCCCCGCGATCTCCCTCGGGCCGGCCTGGTTCACGGCCGTGGCCGGCCCACTGCCGCAGCTGCGCTTCGTCGCCACCGGCGGCCTCGACGCCGGCAACGCCGACGCGTTCCTGCAAGCAGGCGTACGCGTCGTAGCCGTCGGCTCCGCCCTGGCCGACCCAACCCAGCTAGACGCCCTAGCCAAACTAACCCGCCAAACCCCCTAACCCACCCCGCCCCCGCGCCCCCGCCCCCGCGCCCCCGCCCCCGCCCCCGCGCCCCCACACCTCGTCGATCAAGGAGTTGTGGTGGGGTGCAAAAGCCGCTTTCTGTTTGATGTCTGGCACCACAACTCCATGATCGACGAGGAAGGGCGGGTGGGGACGGCGCGCGCGGCGGCCGGGGACGCTCGCGGAGGGTGGCGGCACGCGGCGCGCGGCGCGCGGGGGCGGGGCGACGGCGGGGGCGGCGGCGAAGAAGGGCGCGGGGGTGGCGGCGGGGGTGGCGGGGTTGTGCCATGGCGTAGGTGCGTCGGGGTTTGGGGCGCGGTTGGGGTGGGCTTTACGTCGATGCTGTGGTGCGTACCACTTCTCGACACAAAGAGGTCATCGTGGCTCTGTCTCACCGGCGCCGCCGATCCGGGCTGATCGCCCTCGGCGCCGCCCTCACCCTGGCGGCCGGGTTCACCCCACCCGGCGCGGGAGCGGCTGCCGCCCCGCCGAACAACCCTGATCGTCCGGCGGGGCAACCCCCGGCCGCCGCCGGACGCGCGTCCACCGTCACCCTGATCACCGGTGACACGGTCACGGTCACCACCGCGGCGGACGGCAGCACGGTCTCCACAGTGCGCCGGCCGGACGGCAGCACCCCCAGCTTCCACCGCACGGTGCGCGACGGCGACACCTACGTCTACCCGGACGCCGCACTGTCCTATGTCACGAGTGGCGTGCTGGACCGGCAACTGTTCAACGTCACCGACCTGATCGCCGACGGCTACGACGACGCGCACACCGACGTGCTTCCGCTGATCGTGACGATGACCGACGCGGCGGCCCGCAACCGCACCCGACCCGCGGTGGACGGTGCCGAGCTGGTCCGACAGTTGGACAGCGTGCAGGGCGCGGCGTTGACCCGCAAGCGTGCCACCGCCGACCGGTTCTGGACGGCGCTCACCGCCGGATCGGCGGCCCGTCGTGCGGGTGCCGCCCCCACCCTGGCCAACGGCATCGCGAAGGTCTGGTTGGACGGCCGGGTGCACGGCGACCTGACCGAGTCCACCGCGCAGATCGGTGCGCCGAAGCTGTGGGCCGAGGGCAACACCGCCACCGGCGTCGACGTCGCGGTGCTCGACTCGGGGGCGGACGCCGAACACCCGGACCTCGTCGGCCAGATCGCCGAGTCCAGCAGCTTCGTGCCGTCGGAGCCCGACATCCTCGACTACAAGGGCCACGGTACGCACGTCGCCTCGACGATCGCCGGCACCGGCGCCGCGTCCGGGGGCGCTGAGCGGGGCGTCGCCCCGGGCGCCCGGCTGCACATCGGCAAGGTGCTCAACAGCGAGGGCAGCGGCCAGGACTCCTGGATCATCGCCGGGATGGAGTGGGCGGCCCGGGAGCAGAAGGCCCGGGTCGTGAGCATGAGCCTGGGCGGTGAGGCCACCGACGGCAGCGACCCCATGAGCCAGGCGGTCGACCGCCTCAGCGCCGAGACCGGCGCCCTCTTCGTGATCGCCGCCGGCAACAGCGGCCCGGCCACCATCGGCAGCCCGGGGGCGGCGAACTCCGCGCTCACCGTGGGCGCCGTCGACAGCACCGACCACCTCGCCGACTTCTCCAGCCAGGGCCCCCGCGCCGGCGACGGCGGCCTCAAGCCCGAGATCACCGCCCCCGGCGTGGACATCCTGGCGGCCCGCTCGCACCTCGTGCGGGGCGGCTCCGGGGACTACACGCTGATGAGCGGCACGTCGATGGCCACCCCGCACGTGGCGGGCACGGCCGCGCTCGTCGCCGCCGCGCACCCGGACTGGACGGGTCAGCGGATCAAGGAAGCACTGGTCAGTACGGTCGAGGCCACCCCCGGGTACACCCCGTACCAGGCGGGTGCCGGTCGGGTCGACGCGGTCGCCGCCGCGCACGCCACGGTCTTCGCCACCCCGAGTGCCTACTCCGGCTTCCAGGCGTGGCCGCAGCAGCCCGGCATGACCGTCGACCGGACGGTCACCTACACCAACGTCGGCGGCACGCCGGCCACCCTGAAGGTGACCCTCGACGCGGCCACCGCGCCGACCGGCCTGTTCGCGCTCTCCGCCGACCGGGTCACCGTGCCGGCGGGCGGCACCGCCACTGTGACGGTGACCGCCGCGTACGACAAGCTGCCGGTGGAGAAGCAGGTCAGCGGCATGGTCGTCGCCACCGACGACGCCGGTGTGGTCCGTGGCCGCACGCTGATCGGGGCGGGTAAGGAGGGCCAACGGCAGGACCTGACGCTCGTCGCGAAGGACCGCGACGGCAAGCCGCTCGTTGGCAAGGTCATCCTCACCACCGACGGTCTGTTCACCGCCGTGGACCTGCCCGAGAGCGGCACCGCGACCCTGCGGCTGCCGGTGGCGACCTGGTCCGGCTGGATCTCCGCGGACGTGCGCGGTGTGCACGGGCCGCGGTCCAAGGGCATGGCGATGCTCAGCTTCGCCGACGTCACCCTGGACCGGGACCGGACCGTCACCCTCGACGCCCGTGCCGCCCGGCAGGTGCGGGCCGTCGTGCCGCAGGAGGCCACCGCCACGTCGTTGCGGATGGACATCCACAGGTCCTCCGGAGCCAGCCTCACCGAGAGCCAGGTGCTGCCCGACGACTCGTACGACAGCATGTGGGCGTTGCCGACGGGCCGTAAGGTCACCGACGGCGAGTTCGAGTTCGGTGCCCGGTGGCGCCTCGAACAGCCGGCGTTGACGGTGTCGGCGGGCGGCCGCTCGTACGACGACCTGCTGGTGAAGCGGGCGACCCCGGCGCTGCCGGAGGGTCGCCGCCAGCTGGACGCGGTCTACGTCGCGGACGCGTCGGCGGCCGGGTTGGCGAAGCGGCCGGTCCGGGACCGGGCCGTGGTGGTCCGCCGCAGTGACAGTGTGGACATCGCCACCCAGGCGAAGGCCGCCGCGGCGGCCGGAGCCAAGCTGCTGCTCGTCGTCAACGACGGTGTCGGGCGGCTCCAGCCGTGGGACGAGTTCGCGTGGGGCCCGGAGAGCCCCGCCCCGGTGACCGTGGCCACGCTCGGCGCCGACGAGGGCGACCAGCTCATCGCCTCCCTGGAGCGCGGCGCGGTGCGGCTGACCGTCGAGTCGCAACCGGAGACCAGCTACCTGTACGACGTGGCGCACCACTGGGCCGGCGCGGTGCCGGGCGACCCCACCTACCGGCCGACGAAGCGGGACCTGGCCCGGGTGGACGTGGAGTTCCGCAACTACCGGCCGGGCAAGGCGTTGGAGTTCCGCACCGACATCTGGCGGGGCTGGGCGTCGAGCAACCAGGAGAACGCGCCGGCGCAGGGTCGGCGCACCGACTGGGTGAGCGCCGACCAGCGGTGGGTCGACGACGCGTACATCGCCGGCGAGACCGGCCAGCACCTGGTGGGGGTGATCGCGTACCCGGCCGGCAGGCCGAGCACCGTCACCTGGTTCGGCCCGATCCAGCGCCCACGGATGGGCGGGAACTACACGCCCGTGCGCTACCTGGACACCGTCTACCTGCCCGCGCCCGGTTGGGGCGACGGTGGCGGCCACATCGGTGAGGCGTACGCCAACTTCGACATGGTCAACCGGACCACCCTCTACCAGGGGGACAAGGAGCTGAACTGGGGCAACGCCGAGTACCTCCAGGTCGCCGGTCTGGCTGAGCAGCGACTGCCGTACCGGCTGGTGGTGGAGAACGACCGGGCCGCCTGGACCAACCCGTACTCGCGGCAGACCCGCACCGAGTGGGGCTTCAGCTCGGCGGTCACCGGGGAGGAGTCGGCGGAGGTACTGCCGATGATCCAGCTGGACTACCAGGTGGCCATCGACCGGGACGGGAAGGCGTCGCGGCGGGCGCCGCTCACCGTTGTCGCCTCGCACCTGCCCGGCGTTGCCGGCACGATCGGCGCGGTGACCGTCGAGGTGTCCTACGACGACGGGGCGAGCTGGCAGAAGCAGCGGCTGACCCGGCACGGCGACGGCTGGCGTACCTCGTTGGCCGCACCGGCGAAGGCCGGCTTCGTGAGCCTGCGCGCCACCGCGCGGGACACCGCCGGCAACACCGTGAGCCAGAGCATCACCCGGGCGTTCGGCCTGCGCTGACGCCACAGCCGCCGGCCGCCGGTCGGGGTGCCCGCGCACCCCGGTCGGCGGCCGTGCCCGGTTCAGCCAGTGGTCACCGGCCGGTCGAGGAAGAGCAGGCGGGCGCGCTTCTCCGGCAGGTCGATGAGCGGTCCGGGTTGGAACCCGGTGCGCAGGAACCTGTCGATGGCACGGTCGTTGCGGGCGTCCGGCTCCATCACCACCCGCCGTCGGGTCGGGTCGGCGAGGACGAAGTCGAGGATCGCGCCGAACAACGCGCCGGTGTAACCCCGCTCGACCGTCACCGGCGGCCCGATGAGCAGGTGGACGCCGATGTCACCGGGGCGTACGTCGTAGCACTCGCCGACCGGGTCGGCCTCGGGCTGGTAGGTCTGCGCCAGCGCGGACGGCACGCCGTCGCGGTGCACCAGGTACGCGTGGTGCGTGCTCAGCGAGTCCAGGTACGCGTAGATCTCGTGCACCCGCTCGCGGCTCGCCTCCCGCATTCCCCAGAAGCGGGCCCGCTCCTGGGTCACCCACCCGTGCAGCAGGTCGACGTCGTGGTCCGGCCGTACCGCGCGGATGGTGACCACCCCGAACCCGGTGACCTCACTGCGGTAGTGCTTGCCATCAGTGCTCATCTGGCTCCTCAACGAGGTGGTCCCAGTCTGTCACGACCGGTAGCAGCTCACCGGTCAGCCAGGCGGGTCTCTGGTCGTCGTGGTGCGGGTCGCCGGGCACCCCGCAGGCGCCGAGCGGGACCACCCAGCGGCTGTCCGCGCGGCGGGCCAGGTCCCAGACGAAGCGCGCCGCCGGCCCCCGGAAACACCAGTGGGTGGCCCCGGGCACGCTGGAGGTGGCCAGCACGCAGTCGTGGTCACCGTCGAGCCGGGGGCCGGGCCCGGCATCCGGGTCGGGCAGGGCCCGCCAGGACGCCAGCCGGTGCAGGTCCCCCCAGGGCGCCGCTGTGGCCGCCGCGTCGGCGACCTCCTCGGCCGCCGCGCCTACCAGCGCGGTGACGTCCACACCGGGCAGCGGCGCCGCGCCGAGCAGGTGCTCCAGCGCGTAACCGACGCGCGGCGTCAGCGCCAACCAGGGCGCGAACACCTCGGGGTACGCGGGCGGCTCGGCCAGCGCGGCCAGCGCCGGGTGGGCGGCGATCCGGCGTACGACAGCCGCCCGCAGCATGGCGTAGGCCGCCGCGTCCGTACTGTCGGCGGCCATCCGGCGGTCCCAGCTCAGCAGCCGTTCGCGCAGCGCGGCGGCGGCCGGGCCGAGCCCCGTCGACTCGTCCAGGACCGCAAGCAGTGGCCCGGCCGCGCCCAGGTACGTGTCGGTGTGCACGGTGGACATCTCGCCGGCCGTCCAGGCCGAACGGGCGTCGAGCAGTTCGGCGATGCGGTGCGCCCGGTGCGGTGGGGCGAACTCCACCCCGAGCGGCGCGGCAAGCCCGCGCTCGTTTGCCATCACCGACCGACCGACCACCTCGGCGCGCGGCATCGGCGCGTACCAGCCCCGCCAGGAGTGCGCGGCGTCCCATCCGGGGACCACCCGCCGGCCGTTCTCCGGGTGTCGGACCGGCACCGCCCCGGCGACCCGGTGCAGCAGCCCTCCGGCGGTGTCCGCCGCCTGCACCACGTTCACCGGCTCCACCCAGTGCCGCAGCGCGTGGTCCACGTCGGCCACGGTACGGGCGCGCAGCAGCTCCGGCAGCGTCGCGAAACCGAGGTCACCCCGGACCCGGGGCGGGTAGCGCAGACTGACGGCCGTGTCGTCGTCCGGCCCACCGGCGATCACCGGACCACGGTCGGTCTCCACCACCTCGACCTCGACCGGCTCGGCCCCGGCCACCTCGATCGTCTCCACGTGGCGGTGCGCCGGACGCCAGCCCTGCGGGCCGAGTGCCTGCACCCGGGGGCCGTCGCGGCGCAGCCGCTCCGCGTACACGTCCTGGTAGTCGGCCATCGCGTTGGTGATCGCCCACGCCACCCCGCCGGTGTGCCCGAAGTGCGCGATGCCCGGCACACCCGGCACCGCCAGCCCGACCACGTCGTACTCCGGGCAGGCCAACCGGATCTGTTGGTAGACGCCGGGATCCTCGATGAACCGGTGGGGGTCGCCGGCGAGCAGCGCGGCCCCGGTGCCGGTGCGCTCGGCGGCGAGCAGCCATCCGTTGCTGCCGGCGACGGCCGGGCCGTCGGTGGCGAACCTGTCGACCGCGTCCGGCCCGAGCCGCCGCGCCACGTGCTCACGCCAGAGCTTGCCGGGGAAGCCCGCGAACAGGATGTGGTGGCCCAGCCAGACCGCGAGCGGTGTCCACGGTTCCCACCGCCCCGGGCGCAGCCCGGTGGCGGCGAACTCCGGCGACCGGGCCGCGCCGGCGGCGAGACCGGCGTTGACGCCGTCCACGTAGGCGCCCACCCACTCGGCGGTCGCCGGGTCCAGCGCGGCGTGGCAGCGGCGCGCGGTGTCGTCGAGCCGGACCTGCCGGACGAAACGGTCCCAGCCGAGCGCGTCGGGGCCGAGGAACGCGGCGCTGCCGCCCCGGGCCCGGTGCCGTTCCACCTCGATCTGCCAGGCCCGGTCGTACGCGGTCACCCGGCCCTGCGCGGTGGCGAGGGCGAGCGGGTCGTCGGCGCGCAGGTGCGGGACGCCCCACGGGTCGCGGAAACGCGTGCCGGTTCGCTCGCCGCCGCTCACGCCGGCTCCGGGGCCAGGGCGGTGGCGCGGCGGCGGGCCGCCGGGACGACCAGCGGGGTGCCGGTCTCCGGGTCGTCGATGACCCGGCAGGGCAGCCCGAACACCTCCGTCACCAGGTCGGCGGTGACCACCGGCGTCGGCTCTCCGGCGGCCACCACCCGTCCGTCGCGCATGGCGATCAGGTGGGTGGCGTAGCGGGCCGCGTGGTTCAGGTCGTGCAGCACCGCGACGAGCGTGCGGCCCTGCTCCTCGTGCAGTCGGGCGCAGAGGTCCAGGATCTCGATCTGGTGGGCGATGTCGAGGTACGTGGTCGGCTCGTCGAGCAGCAGCAGGGGGGTCTGCTGGGCCAGCGCCATGGCGATCCAGACCCGCTGCCGTTGCCCGCCGGACAGCTCGTCCACAGGTCGGTCGGCGAGGTCGTCGACCCCGGTCGCGGCCATCGACTCCTGGACCACCCGTTCGTCCTCGCGCGACCACTGCCGCAGTAGCCCCTGGTGGGGGTAGCGCCCCCGGGCGACAAGCTCGGCGACGCTGATGCCGTCGGGTGCGATCGACGTCTGCGGCAGCAGGCCGAGCGTACGGGCCACCGTGCGGGCCGGCAGGTCGTGGATGTCCCGTCCGTCCAGCAGCACCGCTCCGGCGCTGGGGCGCAGCATCCGGGACAGCGCGCGCAGCAGCGTCGACTTGCCGCACGCGTTGGGGCCGATGATCACCGTGAAGGATCGGTCGGGCACCGCCACGGTCAGGTTCTCGGCGATGGTGCGCTTGTCGTAGGCGAGGGTCAGCGAGGTGCCGCCGAGCCGGGAATCGCCGGGTCGCATGGGTGCTCCTTCGAGGGCGTCACGGGTGTTCACAGCCGGCCCGCCCGGCGTTCGATGGCCAACAGCCAGACCAGGTAACCGCCGCCGATCACGCCGGTCACCACGCCGACCGGGAGTTGGTGCCCGGCGAACGCGCGTTGGGCCAGCAGGTCGGCGCCGACGAGCAGCGCCGCGCCGACGGCCATCGACGGCATCAGGTTCGGGCCCGGTGCCCGGGTCAGTCGTTTCGCCACGTGTGGGGCGACAAGCGCCACGAAGGACACCGGCCCGGCGGCGGCCGCCGCGAACGAGACCAGCAGCACGGCGGCGGCGAGCAGCACCAGGCGGAGCCGGCGTACCGGCACACCCAGGGCGCTCGCCGCGTCGTCGCCCAACTCCATCATCCGTAGCGCCGGGGCGCAGCCGACGAGCACCAGCGGCGCCACCACGACCAGGACGGCGAGCAGCGGCCCGGCGTTGGCCCAGCCGCGCCCGTCGAGGCTGCCGGTCAGCCAGAGCACCGCGCGGGCGGCGTCCATCAGCGGCGCCCGGGTGAGCAGGTAGCCGTTGACGCCGGTCAGGATCGCGGCCACCCCGATGCCGACCAGGATGAGCCGGTAGCCGTGCACTCCGCGCCGCCAGGCGAGCGCGTAGATCACCAGGCCGGTGCCGAGACCACCGACGACCGCGGCGCCGGCCAGTGCCAGGCTGCTGCCGCCGAGGACGACCACCACCAGTGCCCCGGTCGACGCGCCCTGGGTGAAGCCCAGGATGTCCGGGCTGCCGAGCGGATTGCGGACCAGCGACTGGAACACCGCGCCGGCGAGCGCCAGCGCCGCACCGACGAGCAGGGCCGTGACCAGTCGGGGCAGCCGCAGGTCGAACACGATGAACTGCTCCGCCAGGGTGCCACCGCCGGTAAGCGTGCGCAGCACGTCCGCCGGCCCCATCGGGTAGTCACCACTGCCCAGGGCCACCAGACCGAACCCGGCCGCGAGCACCGCCGCCACCGCACCGACAGCCACCGCGCGGGGCCGGAACCGCACCGACAACCCCCCAGGGGTACGGATGGCGGTCACGGTCGCGCCACCGGCCGCCGGGTGACCAGCCACAGGAAGAGCGGGCCGCCCAGCACGGCGGTCACCATGCCGACCTGGAGTTCCCCGGGGCGGCCCAGCACCCGGCCGAGCACGTCGGCGCCGAGCAGCAACGCGGGCGCGAGCACCGCACAGTACGGCAGCAGCCACCGCAGGTCCGGGCCGGTCAGGGCGCGGACCAGGTGCGGCACCAGCAGCCCGACGAAGACGATCGGACCGCAGGCGGCGGTCGCCGCGCCGCAGAGCAGGGTCACCGCGACGATCACGGCGGCGCGGATCAGGGCGGGGCGAGCACCGAGGGCTCGCGCCGCGTCGTCACCGAGCGCCAGCGCGTTCAGCGGACGCGCCGCGCCGAGCGCGACCAGCAGCCCGACGAGGACGAACGGCAGCACCCGGGTCACGGTCGCGGGGTCCGCGCTGGCCAGCGAGCCGACAGTCCAGAATCGGAGCCGCTCCAGCGAGGCGGTGTCCAGCAGCATCACCGCGCTCACGTACGAGTAGAGGGTGGCGTTGAGCGCCGCTCCGGCCAGCGCGAGTCGGGCCGGGGTGGCGCCCCGACCGCCGCCGACGGCGTAGACGAGGGCGGTCACCACCGCCGCGCCGAGCAGCGCGAACCAGACGTACCCGCCGACGGCGGTGACGCCCAGGAACGCGGCGGCGGTGGCGACGGCCGCGGAGGCGCCGGCGTTGATGCCGAGCAGGCCGGGGTCGGCGAGCGGGTTGCGGGTGAGGGCCTGCATGACCGCGCCCGCCACCCCGAGGGCGGCGCCGGCGAGCAGACCGAGCAGGGTGCGGGGCAGGCGCATCCGGTGCACCACGGCGTACTCCGTGGCGTCGTGGTGCAGCAGCCCGGACCAGACGTCGGCCAGCGGCATGGCCTTCGCGCCGAGCGCGATGCTGAGCACCACGATCACCGCGAGCAACGCCACGGCGGCGACCAGGCCGGCGGCACGTGCCACCCGACGACCACGTCGGTTCGGGGGTGGGGCCGCTTCCCGGGCCGGCACGGGCGGTGCCGGTCGGGTGACGGTGGGTGTGGCGTCCAGTGTGGGCTCCGGGATGGTGGCGAAACGGCGAACCGCTGTTGACAATGACCGAGGTTAGGCTAACCTAACCCCGCTGCCCCGGTCGACCCCGGCCAACCCTTGATCGAAAGACAACACCATGCCCGATGCCCTGTCCACCCGCCGTCTCTCCCGCCGTGGCCTGCTGGCCGCCGGTGGCGCCGCCGCGCTGACCACCCTGCTCGCCGCCTGCGGCAAGGACGACACCGCGAAGCCCGCCGCCGGCAACGGAAGTGGACCCTGGTCGTTCACCGACGACCGCGGCACGAAGGTCGAGGCCCCGGCCCGTCCGAACCGCGTGGTGGCCTTCACCGGCGTGGCGGCAGCCCTGATCGATTTCGGTCTCGACAAGCAGCTCGTCGGAGTGTTCGGCGAGACCAAGCGCGCCGATGGCACCGCCGACCCGCAGGCCGGCGACCTGAACGTCGAGAGCGTCGAGATCCTCGGCAACGTCTGGGGCGAGTTCAGCCTGGAGAAGTACGCGGCCCTGCGCCCCGAACTGCTCGTCACCCACATGTACGACCCGGACGCGCTCTGGTACGTGCCGGACGAGAGCAAGGCCAAGATCCTTCCGCTGGCGCCGAGTGTCGCGATCACCACCGCCCGGGTGCCGATGACCAAGCCCATCGAGCGGTACGCGGCGCTCGCCGAAGCCCTCGGCGCGGACCTCTCCGCGAAGAAGGTCACCGACGGCAAGGCCCGCTTCGACGCCGCCGCCGAGGCGGTCCGCCAGGCGGTCAAGGCCAACCCAGGAATCAAGGTGATGGCCTGCTCCGGCAGCCCCGACCTCTTCTACGTCTCCAACCCGAAGGTCAGCACCGACCTGATGTACTTCGCCGAGTTGGGCGTCGACATCGTGGTCCCCACCAAGCTCGAAGCCGGCGACTACTTCGAGGCGCTGAGCTGGGAGAGTGCCGGCAAGTTCCCCGCCGACCTGATCCTGCTCGACAACCGCAGCACCGCGCTGCAGGCCAAGGACCTGACCGCCAAGCCGACCTGGCAGCAACTGCCGGCGGTCAAGGCCAACCAGGTGAGCCCGTGGGACGCGGTACCCCGCTTCTCGTACGCCGGCTCCGCGCCGCTGTTGGAGAACCTCGCCACCGCCATCCGGAACGCGAAGAAGGTCAGCTGACGAACACCACATCCCCGGGCGCACCGCCGCGCCCGGGGTGGGTTCCGGCTGCCCTCGTCGAGAACGTGGAAGGACCACCAGTGACCGTGCCGACGTACCCCGTCGAGACCACCACGCCGCCACCGGCGACCACCGCCGCCCAAGCCCACCTGCTGCACGGCGGCTCGGTCGAGCAGTACCGCCGGACGATCGCCGACGGCGTCGACCGGGTCGCCCGCCGGGTGGCCACGGTGGACCGTCCCGGCACCGGAATCACCCCGGCCGAGCTGGCTCCCCTGGTCGACCGGGTGGACCTGGACCGGCCGCTCGGTGACGCCGGCGCCGCCCTCGACGAACTGGAGACCGTCTACCTGCGCGACGCGGTCTGGTTCCACCACCCCCGCTACCTGGCCCACCTCAACTGCCCGGTGGCCATCCCGGCGCTGCTCGGCGAGGCCGTGCTCACCGCCGTCAACTCCTCACTCGACACCTGGGACCAGAGCGCCGGGGCCACCCTCATCGAGCGACGGCTGATCGACTGGACGGCCGAGCGGATCGGCCTCGGCCCCCGCGCCGACGGCATCTTCACGAGCGGCGGCAGCCAGTCCAACCTCCAGGCGCTGCTGCTGGCGCGGGAGGAGGCGTGTGTCGACGCGATCGGCCCGGCGGCACGCGCGGAACTGCTGCCCCGGCTGCGCGTGATCACCTCCGCCGCCGGCCACTTCAGCGTGCAGAAGTCGGCAAAGCTGCTCGGTCTCGCCCCGGACGCGGTGATCGCGGTGCCCACCGACACCCGACGGCGGATCAACCCGGACGCCGTGCGCGCGGAGATCGTCAGGTGCCGGCAGGCCGGGCTGGTGGTGATGGCAGTCGTCGGCACCGCCGGCACCACCGACTTCGGCTCGATCGACCCGCTGACGGAGCTGGCCGGGATCTGCGCGGCAGCCGGCGTCTGGCTGCACGTCGACGCCGCGTACGGCTGCGGTCTGCTCGTCTCACCGACGCGCCGGCACCTGCTCGACGGCATCGAGCGGGCCGACTCGGTCACCGTGGACTTCCACAAGTCGTTCTTCCAACCGGTCAGCTCCAGCGCACTGCTGGTCCGCGACCGGCGGACGCTGCGGCACGTCACCTACCACGCCGACTACCTCAACCCGGCCCGGATGGTGGAGCAGCGCATCCCCAACCAGGTCGACAAGAGCATGCAGACCACCCGCCGCTTCGACGCGCTGAAGCTCTGGCTCACCCTGCGGGTGATGGGCCCGGACGCCCTCGGCGCGCTCTTCGACGAGGTCGTCGACCGGGCCGTCGACGCCTGGCGACTTGTCAGCGAGGACCCGCGCTTCGAGGTGGTGACCCGCTCGGAGTTGAGCACCGTGGTGTTCCGCTACCTGCCCACCGGCCCCGGCCGGGAGCTGGCCGACGCCGCCAACCTGCACGCCCGGGAGGCCCTGGCGGCGTCCGGTCTCGCCGTGGTCGCCGGGACCCGGGTGGACGGCCGGCACTTCCTGAAGTTCACCCTGCTCAACCCGGCCACCACCGTCGACGACGTCGGGTACGTGCTCGACCTGATCGCCACCCACGCCGGCCGGTACGTGCACGACAACGCCGCCGCCGAACTGACCTGCCACGTCGGCTGAGGCCGGTGACCACGAACCCGCGTCTGGAGACCAGGATGTCCACCCACGACTTCATCGCCATCGGGTTGGGCCCGTACAACCTGGGCCTGGCCTGCCTCACCGCGCCGATCGACGAACTCGACGGGGTGTTCCTGGAGGCCCGGCCGAGCCTCGCCTGGCACCCCGGCATGCTGCTGGAGTCGGCCCGGTTGCAGACCCCGTTCATCGCCGACCTGGTCAGCCTCGCCGACCCGACGTCGCCGTACTCCTTCCTCAACTACCTCAAGGAGATCGGCCGGCTCTACCCGTTCTACATCCGGGAGAGCTTCTACCCGCTGCGCAGCGAGTACGACGCGTACTGCCGGTGGGCGGCGGCGAAACTGCCGAACCTGCGCTTCGGTCAGACCGTGACCACTGTGGAGTACGACAGCGCCGACGAGCGGTACGTGGTGCGGGCCAGCACCGGCACGGGGGAGACCGTCGAGTACCGGGCCCGGCACCTGGTGCTCGGCACCGGCACCCCGCCGCACCTGCCACCGGCCGTCGCCGGTCTGCCCGGCGACGCCGTGCACAACTCCCACTACCTGGAGCACCGCACGACGCTGCGCACCAAGCGCAGCATCACCGTGGTGGGCAGCGGGCAGAGCGCCGCCGAGATCTACCACGACCTGCTCGGCGACATCGACAGGTACGGCTACCAGCTCAACTGGGTGACCCGGTCGCCGCGCTTCTTCCCGCTCGAGTACACCAAGCTGACGCTGGAGATGACCTCGCCGGACTACGTGGACTACTTCCACGCGCTGCCCGAGACGACCCGCTACCGGCTGGAGTCCGAGCAGAAGGGCCTGTTCAAGGGGATCAACGCCGACCTGATCAACGACATCTTCGACCTGCTCTACGCGCACAGCGTCGACGGGCCGGTGAACACCCGCCTGCTCACCAACACCGAGCTGGTCAGCGCCGAGCACCAGGACGGGGAGTACACGCTGGGGCTGCGTCAGGTGGAGCAGGAACGCGAGTTCGCCCTGCGTACCGAGGGCCTCGTCCTGGCCACCGGCTACCACTACCGGGTGCCCGAGTTCCTCGCGCCGGTGCGCGACCGGATCCGCTGGGACGCGCACGACCGCTTCGACGTGGCCCGCAACTACAGCATCGACCACACCGGGCGGGGCATCTTCCTGCAGAACGCGGGCACCCACACCCACAGCATCACCTCACCCGACCTGGGCATGGGCGCCTACCGCAACTCCTGGATCATCAGCGAGCTGCTCGGCCGGGAGCACTACCCGATCGAGAAGAGCATCACCTTCCAGGAGTTCGGGGTGTCGTCGTGACCACCGTCTTCACCCGCGCCGACGCCCGGCTCGGCGAGTTCGCGCTGCGGCGGCTCGACCCGGACACCGACGCGGCGCTGCTGCACGGCTGGGTCACCCACCCGAAGGCGGCGTTCTGGCTGATGCAGGACGCCGACGTGGCCCAGGTGACCGAGGAGTACCGGCGGATCGCCGAGCACCCGCACCACGACGCGTACCTCGGACTGTGGCGGGGGAGTCCCGCCTTCCTCGCCGAGCGCTACGACCCGGCCCACGTCGAGCTTGTCGGCCTCTACGACCACCAGCCCGGGGACGTGGGCATGCACTTCCTCTGCGCGCCTGTCGACGCGCCCGTGCACGGCTTCACCCGGGCGGTGATCGGCACCGTGATGGCGTGGCTCTTCGACGACCCGACCACCCGACGGGTGTTGGTCGAGCCGGACGTGCGCAACACCGCCGTGCACGCGCTGAACGCCGCGGTCGGCTTCACTGTCGTCGGCCCGATCGCCAAACCCGAGAAGGACGCGCTGCTCAGCGTCTGCACCCGAGCCCAGTTCGAGGCCGCCACCGACCGGGCCGCCGCCACCGCAACCGAAGGAGCCCCGGCGTGACCACCACCACCGCCGTCCCGACCCAGCCGCCCGTCGCCACCGCGTACCCCGCCCCCGGCGACCCGGTCGGGCACCTCACCCCGCAGCGGTGGGCCCGGGCCAACCGGCTGCTGGTCCGCAAGGCGCTCGCCGAGTTCACCCACGAACGGCTGCTCACCCCGAACGCCGTGGCCGGCCCGGACGACCGGCAGTGGTACGAGGTCCGCAGCGACGACGGCACCGTCACCTACCGCTTCGTGGCGCGGGTGCTCGCCCTGGCGCACTGGCAGATCGACGCCGACAGCATCACCCGGCACCGGGACGGCGAGTCCCTGGCACCGGACGCGGTGGACCTCGTCGTCGAACTGCGCGACACCCTGGGGCTCTCCGCGCGGGTGCTGCCGGTCTACCTGGAGGAGATCACCTCGACGCTCGCGGGCACGGCGTACAAACTGGCCCAGGCGGCGCCGAGCGCGGCCGAGCTGGCCGAGGCGGACTTCCAGACCATCGAGACCTCGATGACCGAGGGCCACCCCTGCTTCGTGGCGAACAACGGCCGGCTCGGCTTCGGCGTCGACGAGTACCACAGGTACGCCCCGGAGGCCGCCGCGCCGGTGCGGCTGGAGTGGCTGGCCGCGCACCGGGACCACTCGACGTTCAGCAGCGCCGCCGACCTCGACTACGACGCTCTCATCGAGAGCGAACTCGACGACGGGACCCGGGCCCGGTTCGCGGCCACCATGGCCGATCTCGGGCTGGACCTGGCCGACTACCACCTGATCCCGGCGCACCCGTGGCAGTGGTGGAACAAGCTGGCGGTCACCTTCGCCGGTGAGCTGGCCGCGCGTCGGCTGGTGCACCTTGGCCCCGGACCGGACGTGTACCTCGCCCAGCAGTCCATCCGCACCTTCTTCAACGTCAGCGAGCCGGGCCGGCACTACGTCAAGACCGCGCTGTCGGTGCTGAACATGGGCTTCATGCGCGGGTTGTCCGCCGCGTACATGGCAGCCACCCCGGCGATCAACGACTGGTTGGCCGACCTCATCGCCTCCGACGAGGTGCTGACCGGCACCGGCCTGACCGTGATCCGGGAACGGGCCGCGGTGGGTTACCGGCACCGGCAGTACGAGGCGGCGACCGAGCGCACCTCCCCGTACCGCAAGATGTTGGCCGCCCTCTGGCGGGAGAGCCCGGTGCCCGACCTGGCGGCGGGGCAGCGACTGTCCACCATGGCCGCGTTGCTGCACGTCGACGACGAGGGCGGGTCACTTGCGGCGGCGCTGATCGCCCGGTCCGGCCGGACGCCCGAGGTGTGGCTGCGCCGATACCTGGATGCCTACCTGACCCCGTTGCTGCACAGCTTCTACGCCCACGACCTGGCCTTCATGCCGCACGGCGAGAACGTCATCCTGGTCCTCGACGAGTCCGACACCGTCCAGCGGGTGATCTTCAAGGACATCGCCGAGGAGATCGCGGTGATGAGCGACGAGGTCGAGTTGCCGGCGGCGGTGGAGCGGATCCGCGTCGAGGTGCCCGACGACACCAAGCTGCTCAGCATCTTCACCGACGTGGTGGACTGCTTCCTGCGGCACCTCAACGCCGTCCTGGTCGAGGCCGGTGTGCTCGCCGAGGACGACTTCTGGCGCACGGTGGCGGCCTGTGCCGCCGACTACTTCGACCGGGTGCCGCACCTGGCCGAGCGGGTCCGCCACTACGACCTGTTCGCCCCCGAGTTCACGCTGTCCTGTCTCAACCGGCTGCAGCTGCGCGACAACCAGCAGATGATCGACCTGGCCGACCCGTCGGCGGCTCTCCAGTTCGTCGGCACCCTCACCAACCCGCTCGCCGCCCACGCTCCGGCCCGCTGACCGCTGTCGCGTCTGGTCAGCGCGAACCTCAACGGGTGCAATAGGCGGATGGGATTCCTGAGTACCGCGAGCCTGTTCGCCGCCACCCTGACCACCGGCCTGACCGCCGGGCTGTTCGCCGCCTTCGCGTACGCGGTCATGCCGGGCCTGGCTCGTACCGACGACCGGACGCTGGTGCTCGCCATGCGGCGGATCAACGAGTCGATCCTCAACGGGTGGTTCGCGGTGTGCTTCGGCGGCGCGCTGCTGTTCACGCTGCTGGCGGCGGCGCTGCACCTGGGGGCCGGGCGGCGGGCGGTGCTGCCCTGGGTGGTTGCCGCGCTGGTGCTGTACCTGGTGGTGCTCGGCGTCACCGCCGTCGTCAACGTGCCGCTCAACAACGTGCTGGCCCGCGCCGGCGACGTCGACGACGCTGCCGACCTCGCGGCCCTGCGGACGCGTTTCGAGGTCACCTGGGTGCGGGGCAACGTGGTCCGTGCCGTCGCGTCGACAGGCGCGTTCGGGCTCCTGGCCTGGGCGCTGGTGGCCGAGGGCCGGCTGTCCGGCTGAGTCGGGCGGAGGACCGGCGAGGCCCCCGCACCGGCTCAGTCGGTCGTCTCCGCCGTGCCGGCGCCCTGGAACGCGCGGGCCAGCTGGGCGAGGTCGAAGCCCTCGAAGTGCTGGAGGAACCGCCGACGTACGGCAGCCAGGTGGCTGGGCCACGACTCCTCCAGGCGGGCGAAGCCCGCATCGGTGAGGACGGCGTTCCAGCCGCGGGCGTCCTCCTCGCACCGCTCCCGCCGGACCAGACCCTGGGTCTCCAGCCGGATGATCGTGCGGGTCATGCCGCTGAGCGAGAGGTGGCAGAGCGCGGCGAGTTCGTTCATGCGCATCCGCCGGCCTGGAGTCTCGGAGAGGTTCATCAGCGCCGTGTACTCGGTGAGTGGTAGCTGACGGTCACCGACCATGTCCGCGTCGATCGCGCGGGGTAGGACGTGCATCACCTGGCCCAGGGCGCGGACCAGGGACTCCTCGTCGGGGTTGAGGGGCTGGGGAGTCGCTGCGGCGGGGTTGGACATCCTCATATCATACTTGCTTGACCGATCAATTGCTTACCCTCTGTGTGATGACGCCCATAGGCCAGGTATTTGCTTGACCAATCAAGCAGCGACTAGCGTTCCGGCGTCAGGCAAGGACCCCTCTGAAAGGCGCCACACATGACCAGGATCGGGATCATCCTCGGAAGCACCCGTCCGGGGCGTAACGGCGAGGCCGTCGCCCGCTGGGTGCTCGAGATCGCCAAGCAGCGCTCCGACGCGGAGTACGAGCTGATCGACCTGCTCGACTACCAGCTGCCGCACCTCGACGAGGCGTACCCGCCCTCGATGGGCCAGTACACCCAGCCGCACACCAAGCGGTGGGCCGAGACGATCGCGTCGTTCGACGGCTTCATCATCGTCACGCCCGAGTACAACCACTCGACCTCGGGTGCCCTGAAGAACGCGATCGACTTCCTCTACGGCGAGTGGAACAACAAGGCCGTCGGCTTCGTCAGCTACGGCTCCGTCGGCGGCACCCGTGCCGTGGAGCACCTGCGTCTGATCTCCGGCGAGCTGCAGATGGCCGACGTGCGCGCGCAGGTCGCGCTGTCGCTCTTCACCGACTTCGAGAACTTCAGCGTCTTCAAGCCCAACCAGTTCCACCAGGACTCGCTGACCACCACGCTCGATCAGGTGGTCGCCTGGAGCACGGCGCTCGCGCCGCTGCGCAAGGCCTGAGCGTCTCGCGCTCTCCGGAAACGGCCGTGGGGAATTCCACGGCCGTTTCCGGGCACCCGGTCAGGGGAGCGCGACCGGCTCAGCGCGTCGCGAGGTGGTGGGTGGTGCCGTCGGCCACGGCGCGTAGCTTGTCCGGGTTGGCGACGTTGTGGATGGCGGTGATGCGGCCGCCGGCGTCGATGTCGAGGCAGATGGTGGCGACCACCCGGCCGGCACCGCTGAACACCAGCCCCGGCCCCCCGTTGATCTCGACCAGGGCCGCACTCATGTCGTGCGGCTGAACACCCTGGTAGGCGACGGTGCCGATGGCCGCGAACCACGCGGCGACCGTCTCCGCACCCCGGACGGGACGCATGGCCTGGCGGACCTTACCGCCACCGTCGGTCCACAACGTCACATCCGGGGACAGCAGCTCCAGCAGGGTGTTGATGTCGCCACCGGTCGAGGCGGCGAGGAACCGCTCGGTCACGCCGCGCTGCTGCGACCGGTCCGCGGTAAAGCGTGGCCGTCGACCCCGCACGTGCTCGCGAGCACGATGGGCGGTCTGGCGGACCGCGGCCTCGGAGCGTTCCACCGCCACCGCGATCTCCGCGTGGCTGAAGTCGAAGACCTCCCGCAGGACGAACACGGCACGCTCGAGCGGGCTGAGCGTCTCCAGCACCACGAGCATCGCCATCGACACGGACTCGGCGTCGGTGACGGCGTCGGCGGCGTCCGCGTCGGTCAGGACGGGCTCGGGCAGCCACGGCCCGACATAGGTCTCGCGGTGCTGCCGCGCCGAGCGCAGGCGCTGCAAGGCGAGGTTCGACACGATGCGGGCGAGGTACGCCTTGGGGTCGGCGACCTGGGAACGGTCCGCCGAGGACCACCTGAGCCAGGCGTCCTGCACCGCGTCCTCGGCATCGGCCACGCTGCCGAGGATCCGGTAGGCCACCGAGAACAGCAGGCGGCGATGACCGTGGAACACCTGCTCGTCGGCGTGCGGTGGGTGCGTCACCGGGGCTCCCGCAGGCGCGTGAGGCGTCCACCGCGCGGCCAGAACGCCCCGGAGGAGGGCAGCCGCGACATGCGGCGGTAGGTCGGCCAGGGCGAAGCGCTCACGGTCTCCTTGTACCAGACCGCCGTCCGCCCGGTCAGACACCCGCGGCGAGCGCTGTCGTCGGGGTGGGTGAACTGCACGACCGCGTCGTTTCGGCCCAGGCTCACCGGCGTGTGGTAGTAACCGAACCGGAACGGCCTGGGTTGCCTGCCCCGCAGCGTGCGGGCGATCGACACCGCCGCGTGCACACCTGTCGGCATGCCGCTCTGGCAGGTGCCGTGCAGCAATCCGTAGCCCTGCCGGATCGCGGCCGCATCGCCGATCGCGTACACCTCGGGGTGCGTCACCGACCGCAACGTGCGGTCGGTGACGACCCGACCACGGTCGTCGACGGTCAGCCCGGCGGCGGTCGCCAACGGTGCCGCCCGGGTGCCACCCGTCCAGAGGACGACGTCGGCCGGCAGCGTCTGCGCACCGGCCACCTCGACCCCGTCGGGCCGGACCCTGGTGACCGCGGCTCCGGTGACCACCTGCACGCCGAGGCGGGTCAGTGCGGCCCGCAGGTACGCCCGGGCCTTCGGGTTCATACTCGCCCCGGGCTCCTGCCGGCCCACAAGCGTGACGCCGGCCTCCGGGTGCCGCTCGGCGATCTCCGCGGCCGCCTCGACACCTGTCAACCCGCTGCCGACGACGACAACCGTGCCGGCGCCGAGCCGGGCCAGGCGATCCGACAGCGTGGTCGCCCCGCCCGGACCGTCCAGGGCGTACGCGTGCTCCTCGACGCCCGGGACCGCCGCCGTGTCGGTCACGCTGCCCAACGCGTACACAAGCGTGTCGTAGTGCAGTACGCGGGTGTCGTCGACCCGGACGGTCTTCGCGTGTGCGTCGACCGCCGTCACCCAACCGCGCACGAACCGCGCGCCCGTCCCGGACAGCAGTTGGGGGATGTTCAACTCGGCGAGCCGCTGCCCGGTCGCCCTCATGTGCAGCCGGAGGCGTTCGGTGAACAGCTCCTGCGCGTTGACGACCGTCACCTGCACGTCGGCCCGCCTGGTCCGGGCCGCGAGCTGGGTCGCGGCGGCCATCCCCGCGTAGCCCGCGCCCAGGATCACCACACGGTGCGTACCCTGCGATGCGCTCATTGTCTCGCCCTCTCTGGTCTGACTGACGACCACGAGATGCGTGCCGCTCGTCGGTACGTGACATCCGGACGCTGTGACGCCCGACACGGCCGACGGCGGCCCGCCGCGTTCACTACCCTTGGCGCGATGAGCCGATCTGTCGCCGCTGGTCGGGCTCCGCTCTGGAGGGACCGGACCTTCGGCACGTACTGGGTCGCGCAGTCGCTCTCGGCCGCCGGCGACTCGTTCGCCTACCTGGCCGTGCCGCTGCTGGTGCTCCAGGCGACCGGATCGGTGGCGCAGATGGGCCTGCTCACCGCCGTCGCGGGTGCGGCGTCGGTCGTCGCCGGGATCTTCGGCGGGGTGCTTGTCGACAGGTACGACCGGCGCACCCTGATGATCGTGGCCGATCTGACCCGGTTGGTGCTCTACGCCCTGGTGCCACTGGCGTGGCTTGCCGGCCCGCAGGTCTGGCTGCTCTTCGTCGTGCTACCGATCTGCGAGGCGGCCGGCATGCTGTTCCAGGTCGCCGCGGTGACCGCTGTCCGCAACCTCCTCGACTGCGACCGGATCACCGAGGCCAACGGCCGGTTGCAGGCGACGTACGCGTCCGCGGCCGTCCTCGGGCCGCTGCTCGCCGGTGTGGTGGCGGCCCGCTTCGGCCCGGCGACCGCCATCGCCGTCAACGCGGCGAGCTTCGCGCTGTCGGCGGCCGGCCTCTGGCTGATCCGACTGCGTCCCGTCCAGGTGGACGAGGGGGTGGTCCGGCAGCGCCCGCTGGCTGAGTTCCTGGCCGGTGCGCGATTCCTGTGGCGACAACCCGTGCTGCGTGCGCTGACCGTCCTGTTGTCGGTCTTCATCTTCCTCACCTACGGCTTCGTCGACGTGCTGATCTACCACGTCACGCACGACCTCGGCGGCTCCGAGCGCACCGTCGGCACGGTGCTCGGCCTGGCGGCGCTGGGCACTGTCGCGGGGGCGCTGCTGGTGGCCCCGCTGCGCCGCCGTCGCGGCTTCGGCACCACCTGGATCGGCGCGCACGCGGTCTGCGGTTTCGCCGTGGCGGGGGTCGGCATCGCCACGACCGTGCCGGCGGTCACCGCGTCGACAGCCGTGTACCTCTGCTGTCTCAGCGTCGGGGGGATCTGTTCGATGTCCCTGCGGCAGGAGATCACCCCCGATCACCTGCTGGGCCGGGTCACCTCGGCGTTCTGGAGCACGCACTACGCCCTCGGTCCGGCCGGTGCCGTCGTGCTGACCTGGGCCGCCGGCCGCTTCGGCGCGCCGGCGGTCACTCTCGCGGCCGGCGTGGGGTGCCTGCTGGTCGCGGTCGGTGGTCTCTTCACCCCGATCCGCCGCGCCGGCGCGGAGCCGGCCGCCGCGCAGCCCGGGCTGCGCCCGGCCCCGGCCGGAGGCTGAGCCCTCCTCGGTCGATCATGGACTTATGGTGGGCGCGTTGTGACCGCATGCCCCTTCTGCACACCACCACAAGTCCATGATCGACGCGAGCCGGCGGGGGAGGGGGTCAGAACTCCTGGTACATGACGTGCAGGCCGACCCGGCCCAGGGTGGGGTGACGGAACGCGCCCGGTACGGTGCCGACCACCTCGAAGCCCTCCCGCTGGTACAACCGCACTGCCGACTCGTTGCTCTCCACCACGGCGTTGAACTGCATGCCGGCGTACCCCTGCTGGCGCGCCCAGGTCAGGGCATCGCGGCACAGCGCGGTCCCCACACCCCGGCCACGCGCGTCGGCGGCGACCATGAAGCTCGCGGTGGACACGTGCGCGCCCGGCCCGGGCCGGTTGGTGCCCATCTTCGCGGTGCCGAGCACCCGCTCGCCGTCGACCGCGACGACGGTCCGACCCGGCTTCGTCTCGACCCACATGGCGTACGACTGGTCAGCGGTCATCGCCGGGTCGTAGGGGAACGTCTCCTGTGCCCGGATCACCTCCTCGATGATCGGCCACACCCGCGACCAGTCCCCGTCGACGAACTCCCGAATCAGCACCCGGGGAGGTTAGGCCGGGTCAGGAACCCTGCACAATCCGTTATCCGAGGGCGCCGTCAGTCATTCCGAGGCGAGCGCGGCGACCTCCTCGTCGAGCAGCGCCCACCAGACCGTCGCGTACCCACCGCCGGCCAGCGGACCGGCGTCGCGGACCCCTGTGTGCGGCCCGAACGACGCACCGAGCAGGTACGCCACGTCGGCGCTGGTGAGGGGCCGTCGGGTCGGGCTGGCGGTCACGACGCGGTGTCACCTCGCCGTGCGCGTGGCGCCGACCCCGCAGCGGCGCGGGCGGATTGTGGGACGGGACCGGCGGTGTCGCGGCGGACCAACTCGGCGGGGAGCACCTCGACCCGCGGCGTCGGTGCCCCGACACCGAGCACCAGGGACATCGCCCGCACCCCCATGTCGACGAGGGGTAGCCGCACGGTGGTCAGCGCCGGGGTCACGTCCCGGGCGATCGGCATGTCGTCGAAACCCAACACCGAGATCTGCTGTGGCACCGCCAGCCCGCGCGCACGCAGGGTGGCGAGCGCGCCGATGGCCATCGAGTCGTTGAGCGCCGCGATCGCGGTCAGCTCCGGGTCGGCGTCGAGCAGTCGGGCGGTCGCCTCGGCACCGCCGTCGCGGTCGAACTCCGCGTACCGGATGCGTCCCTCGGGTAGCTCGCGGCCCTGCTCGGTGAGGGCCTGCCGGAGCCCGGCCAGCCGGTCGGTGGTGGTGGTCAGGATGCGCGGGCCGGCGACCACGCCGATCGCCCGGTGCCCCAGCCCGCACAGCTCGCGCCCGGCGAGGTAGCCGCCGGCCCGGTTGTCCGGCATCACGGCGTCGCCGGAGTGCTCGTGCCGACCGATCACCGCCACCCGGCCGCCGGTGGCCTCGTACGCGGCCAGCTTCTCGTTGAGCTGCCGGGTGAACGCCTCGTCGTGGTAACCCGAGCCGGCCAGGATCAGCGCCGCCACCTGGTGGCCGCGCAGCAGCTCCACGTACTCCAACTCGCGGTCCGGGTCCCGGTAGCTGTTGCAGATCATCAGCAGCCGGCCCTGGTCGGTGGCGACCCGTTGCAGCCCACGGGTGATCTCGGCGAAGTACGGGTCGGAGACGTCGTGCACGATCACGCCGACCGCGCTGCGGTGCGAGCGGGCCAGCAGTTGGGCGTGCGCGTTCGGCACGTACTGCAACTCGGCGACGGCGGCGAGCACCCGCTCGCGCAGCTCGTCGGTGACCGGCTTGCTGCTGCCGTTGATGACGCGGGAGGCGGTGGCGGGCGAGACGCCCGCTCGACGGGCCACATCGGACAGGGTCGCCATGGCCCGCCCCCTCGATCTGTTGACGGCGTTTCGTCGTGCCGGCTAGCGTCACCGTACCGCAGAGAAAGCCCTTTCCCGCAGGGAGGCCCGGCCGTGTCCGATCGCTTCGCGGTACTTCAACTCGACGACCTTCCCGCCCGACGCTGCTCGTGCGGGACCACCCGCCGTGGCTTCATCGCCGAGAGCGAGGGCCAGGCCAGCGTGCACCTTCTCCAGGTGCAGGACGCGGTGACCCACCACCACCGGATCGCCACCGAGTACTACGTCGTGCTCGCCGGTGAGGGCGAGATCGAGCTGGACGGCGTCCGTCACCCCGCCCGGCCGATGTCCGCGTTCCTGATCAAGCCCGGCTGCCGGCACCGGGCCATCGGCGACCTCACCGTGCTGCTGGTGTCCCTGCCAGCCGCGAACGACGCCGACGAGTACTTCGATGCCTGACCGTCCGGCGCCGCTGCCCGGTGGGATCGGGGTGTCCCGGCTGCGCGTCTACGACACCATGGCCTCGGACGGCCTGGTCGGCGGCACCCCGCACGTGCACCTGTGTTGCACCGAGGGGTACGTGGTGACCGGCGGCGAGGGCGCGGTGCAGACCCTGACCACCGCTGGCTTCCGGGAGACGCCGCTGCGGCCGGGGGTGGTGGTCTGGTTCGAGCCGGGCACCGTGCACCGGCTGCTCAACGGGGGCGGGTTGAGCATCGTGGTGCTCATGCAGAACAGCGGCCTGCCCGAGGCCGGCGACGCGGTGCTGACCTTCCCACCCGAGGTGCTTGCCGACCCGACCGCGTACGCCACGGCGGCGGCGTTGCCCGACGGGGGCGCGCCGGGCGCGGACGTGCACGCCGCGTACCGCAGGCGGGATCTGGCGGTGACCGGCTTCCAGGCCCTGCGGTCCGGCGGGCCGGCGGCGCTCGCCGCGTTCCACGCCGCCGCGATCGCGCTGCGCCAGCCGCTGCTGACCCGGTGGCGCGAGCGGTGGGAGGCCGGCGCGGGCCGTGCCGCCGCCGACACCGCCGGGCAGCTCGACGCCCTGGAGCGGGGAGATCCCGGGCACCTGGGTGCGGCCGGGGTGTACACGGTGGACGGGCCGGTCGAGCGCGGCCGGTTGGGCATGTGTGGCCTCCTCGACACCTACCCCGCGGCCGGCTGACGGCGCGCCGCGGGCTGTTCGTCGATCTACTGTGCACCGGCGTCGGCATTCGACGAATAGATCGAGGAAAGGCCTTGCCCGGCGTGAGGGGGCCGCCTACGCTCCAGGAAAGCGTTTGCCTGATCCGCCGACCGGCCCGGTCCACGAGTGCCGTGCCGGGCCCCGAGGAGGTTCCGCGTGACCGAGATCTCTTTGGACACGGCGGGCCGGCAGGCCGCCGTCGGCGGCGGCCGCCCCCCACGCCCGACGCTCGGTCGGCGGGCGGTGGCCTTCGCCGACTCGCTCTGGCGCCCGGCGCTGGTGCTCGCGGTCCTCTTCGCCGCCTGGTGGTTCGTGGCGGCCCGGGAGTACGTGCCGAACTACCTGGTGCCCACCCCCGGCCAGGTCTGGGAGACGATGACCACCCAGTGGTCGGAGCTGGCCCGGCACACCCTGGTCACCCTCTACGAGACGGTGCTCGGCTTCCTGCTTGCCGCCGCGTTGGGGCTGGTCACCGCCGTCGCCATCGCCTACTCCCGGACCCTGGACAAGGCGCTCTACCCGATCGTCCTGTTCGCACAGGTCATCCCGAAGATCGCCATCGCGCCGCTGCTGGTGGTCTGGTTCGGCCTCGGTCTCACCCCGAAGATCATCCTCGCGGTGCTCATCGCGTTCTTCCCGGTGGTCATCTCCGGGGTGGCCGGGCTGCGCTCCACCGACCCGGAGTTGCTCGACCTCGCCGCCACGATGGGGGCGGGCCCGTGGCGCACCTTCCGCAAGATCCGCTTTCCGAACGCGTTGCCGCACCTGATGGCCGGCCTGAAGGTGGCCGTCACCCTCGCCGTGGTCGGCGCCGTCGTCGGTGAGTTCGTCGGCGCCAGCGAAGGGCTCGGCTACGTCCTGTTGCTGGCCAACGGCAACCTCGACGCCCCGCTGCTGTTCGCCGACCTGATCCTGATGTCCGCCATCGGCATCGTCCTGTTCGTCCTCGTCGAGATCGCCGAGGCGCTGCTCATTCCGTGGCACGCCAGCCGCCGGGCCGGCATGTCCCTCACCACCTCCTGACCGACCCCATCACGGAGGCACCGATGAAACGCACCGCCACCACCATCCTGGCCACCGCCGCGCTGCTGCTCGCCGCCACCGGCTGCGGCGGGAGCAGCACCGTCGGCACGACCGGCGCGGACGGCAAGAAGCAAGTCACCCTCACCCTCAACTGGGTGCCCTACGGCGAGCACGCGCCCTTCTACTACGGCCTGCAGAAGGGCTACTACTCCGCCGAGGGCATCGAGCTGAAGATCCTGCCCGGCAACGGCTCGGGCAACACGGTCAAGCAGGTCGCCCAGAAGCAGACCGACTTCGGCTGGGCCGACAGCCCGGTGCTGCTCAAGTCGGTGGCGAGCGGGATGCCGGTGCGCAGCCTCGGCGCGTACCTGGAGAAGGGTCCCTCCTCGGTGGAGTTCTTCACCGAGGAGAACATCAAGACCCCGGCGGACCTCAAGGGCAAGACCGTCGGAGGCACCCCCGGCGACGCCCTCTACGCGACCTTCCCGGCCTGGCTGGAGAAGAACGGCCTGAAGAAGGACGACGTCAAGGTCGTCAACGTCGACGCCGCCGGCAAGATCGCCGCCCTGGCCGAGGGCAGGGTCGACGCCATCATGGGCTTCTTCCACGACCAGGCGCCCACCATCGAGAGCAAGACCGGCAAGAAGGTCGACGTGCTGCTCTTCGCCGACTACGGGATGAACCTGCTCGGCACCGGCCTGATCGCCAACACCCAGACCCTGCAGAAGGACCCGGAGTTGGTCCGCAAGTTCGTCCGGGCCACCCAGAAGTCCTGGGCCGACGCCGCCCGGGACCCGGCCGGCGCGGTCAGCGCGATGGCGGCCCTGGCCGAGAACGAGCCGGCGCCCGAGGTCCTCACCAAGCAGCTCACCCTCAACCTGCCGCTGATCGGCGCGGACGGTCCGCCCGGGGTGAACACCGAGGCCCAGTGGGCCGAGACCATCGACCTGATGTCCCGCTACGCCGAGCTGAAGGACCCGGGCGCGCCAAACGCGTACTGGGACTCCTCGTACGCGGCGCAGGGGTGACCCGGTGACCGCCGCGCCAACAGCCACCGGCACCGCCATCGGGATGTCCGGGTTGACCGTCCGGTTCACCACCCGGCGGACGCAGACCACCGCGTTGGACGACGTGTCGCTGGACATCGAGCCGGGCGAGTTCGTCTCGATCGTCGGCCCGTCCGGCTGCGGCAAGTCCACCCTGCTGAAGATCGTCGCGGGGCTGGTCAAGCCGACGAGCGGCGACGTGTCGCTGCTGGAGCGCCCGGTGCGCGGCCCGCAGAAGGACATCGGCTTCGTCTTCCAGAAGGCCGCGCTGCTGGAGTGGCGCGGCGCCCGAGCCAACATCCTGCTTCAGGCCGAGATGCGGGGCATGGACCGGGCACAGGCGGCCCGCCGAGCCGACGAGCTGATCGAGATGACCGGCCTGACCGGCTTCGAGAAGGCGTTGCCGCACGAGCTGTCCGGCGGCATGCAGCAGCGGGTGGCACTCTGCCGCGCGCTGCTGCACTCCCCGCCGGTGTTGCTCATGGACGAGCCGTTCGGCGCTCTGGACGCGCTCACCCGGGAGCAGATGAATGCCGAGCTGCACCGGATCTGGCGGGAGACCGGGACGACAGTGGTGCTCGTCACCCACTCCATCGCCGAGGCGGTCTTCCTCGGCACCCGGGTCGTGGTGATGAGTCCGCGGCCCGGCCGGATCATCCGCACCTTCCCGGTCGAGCTGCCGGCGCACCGCGACTACGCGCAGGTGATGTCGGATCCCCGCTTCGACCGCCTCGCCACCGACCTGCGTGGGTTGCTCGGCAGCGCGGCCGCCAACCACTGAGCGCGGATCGGCACGACCAGCACGACGGAAGGGACCACCATGACCCGCAGGTCGATCGGCATCATCGTCAACGGCGTGACCGGACGGATGGGCTACCGGCAGCACCTCGTCCGGTCGCTGCTGGCCATTCGTGAGTCCGGCGGCCTGGCGTTGGCCGACGGCACCACCATCTGGCCGGAACCGGTCCTGGTCGGGCGCAACGAGACGAAGCTCCGCGAGATCGCCGAGCGGCACGGGCTGACCGACTGGACGACCGACCTGACCTCGGCGCTGGCCCGGGACGACGTCGAGATCTACTTCGACGCACAGGTCACCCAGCAGCGGGAGAAGGCGATCCGGCAGGCCATCGAGGCCGGCAAGCACATCTACACGGAGAAGCCGCTTGCCGAGGACACCGCCGCCGCGCTCGACCTGGCCCGTGCCGCCGACGCGGCCGGCGTCCGCACCGGAGTGGTGCAGGACAAGCTGTTCCTGCCCGGTCTGCGCAAGCTCAAGCGCCTCATCGACGGGGGCTTCTTCGGCCGGATCCTCTCGGTGCGCGGCGAGTTCGGGTACTGGGTCTTCGAGGGCGACTGGCAGCCCGCTCAGCGGCCCTCGTGGAACTACCGAGCCGAGGACGGCGGCGGCATCGTGGTCGACATGTTCCCGCACTGGCACTACGTGCTGGAGGAGCTGTTCGGCCGGGTCACGGCTGTCTCCTGTGTGACCGCCACCCACGTGCCCGAACGGGTCGACGAGGCCGGTCACCCGTACGCGGCCAGCGCCGACGACGCCGCGTACGGCATCTTCGAACTCGACGGCGGTGTGATCGCGCAGATCAACTCGTCCTGGGCCGTGCGGGTCTACCGCGACGAGCTGGTGGAGTTCCAGGTCGACGGCACCGAGGGCAGCGCCATCGCCGGCCTGCGCACCTGCCGGGTGCAGCACCGGGCGGTCACCCCGAAGCCGGTGTGGAACCCCGACCTGCCGGCCACCGAGGACTTCCGCGCCCAGTGGGCCGAGGTGCCCGACAACGAGGAGTTCGACAACGGCTTCAAGGTGCAGTGGGAGGCGTACCTGCGGCACGTGGTGGCCGGTGAGCCGTTCCGGTGGGACTTCCTGGCCGGGGCGCGCGGTGTGCAGCTCGCCGAGCTGGGGCTGCGCTCGGCGCGCGAGGGCGGTCGCGTCGAGGTCCCGGAGCTGCGCTCATGACGGCCGAGGTGGTGCTGCCGGGCGGGCGGCGGCACCGGTTCACCGGAGGCGGCGGCTTCGCCCGACCGGACGCGCCGGCGACCAGCCGGATCGCGTACGCCGCCGCGCACGTGGTGGCCGACCCGGGCGCGGAGAACGTGCCCGGTGCCCCGGCCGCGGTGGACTGGGACACCACCCTCGCCTTCCGGCGCCACCTCTGGTCGTACGGACTCGGGGTCGCCGAGGCGATGGACACCGCCCAGCGGGGAATGGGGTTGGACTACCCGGCGACCCGGGAGCTGATCCGCCGCAGCGCCGCCGAGGCCCGCGCCGTGGGCGGGCGGATCGTCGCCGGCGTCGGCACCGACCAGCTACCGGTCGGCCCGGCCACCCTGGCGGCGGTCACCGCCGCGTACCTCGAACAGCTCGGCGACGTCCGCGCGGCCGGCGCCCGCCCGGTGCTGATGTGCAGCCGGCACCTGGCCGCCGCGGCGCGCGGCCCGGAGGACTACCTGCGGGTGTACGACGAGCTGCTGGGCGCCGCCGACGAGCCGGTGGTGCTGCACTGGCTGGGTCCGATGTTCGACCCGGCGTTGACCGGTTACTGGGGCTCGGTCGACCTGGACCTGGCCGCCGACACGGTCGTCGAGCTGATCAAGGCGCACCAGTCCACCGTGGACGGCATCAAGGTGTCGCTACTCGACGCCGACCGGGAGGTGGCGTTGCGCCGCCGGCTACCGGCCGGGGTACGCCTCTACACCGGTGACGACTTCCACTACCCGGAGCTGATCCGGGGGGACGAGGTGGGCCACTCCGACGCGCTGCTCGGGGTGTTCGCGGCCATCGCGCCGGCCGCCGCCGCCGCGTTCGCCGCCCTGGACCGGGGGGACCTGGCGGCGTACGACGAGATCTTCGCGCCGACCGTGCCGCTGGCCCGGCACCTGTTCGCCGCCCCGACCTGGCACTACAAGACGGGCATCGTGTTCCTGGCCTGGCTGGCCGGGCACCAGGACCACTTCACCATGGTCGGTGGGGCGCAGTCCGGCCGGTCGCCGGCGCACCTGGCCACCCTGCTCACCCTTGCCGACGCGGCCGGGCTGCTGCCCGACGCCAACCTGGCCGCCGCCCGCGCGCGAGCGTTCTTCACGGTGGCGGGGGTTGCCCAATGAGCCTCGCGCGGTTCTCGTTCAACCAGGCCACCGCCCAGCGCTGGCCGCTGCCGGACGTGGTGGCCGGGTGTGTGACTGCCGGCGTACCGGGCATCGGCCTGTGGCGTGAGCCGGTCGCCGAGTACGGGTTGGCCCGCTCGGCGAAACTGGTCCGCGACGCCGGCCTCGCGGTCACGTCGCTGTGCCGGGGCGGCTTCTTCGCCGCCGACGACTGGCGCGCGGAGAACCTGCGGGCCATCGAGGAGGCGGCCACCCTGGGCGCCCCGGAGCTGGTGCTGGTGTCTGGTGGGCTGCCGACCGGCAGCCGGGACCTCGACGGCGCCCGGCGTCGGGTCGCCGACGCGATAGGTGAGCTGGCCCCGCACGCCGAGGCCGCCGGGGTACGGCTGGCCATCGAGCCGCTGCACCCGATGTTCGCCGCCGACCGCTGCGTGATCGCCACCCTCGGTCAGGCGCTGGACATCGCCGAGCGGTTCGATCCGACGGTGGTCGGCGTGGTCGTCGACGCGTACCACGTCTGGTGGGACGACACGGTGTACGCGCAGATCGCGCGGGCGGGCGAGTGGATCGCCGCGTTCCAGGTCTGCGACTGGGTGACCCCGCTGCCCGAGGGGGTGCTGCTCGGGCGGGCGCTGCCCGGCGACGGCTGCATCGAGCTGCGCAGGCTGCGCGAGGCGGTGGACGCGGCCGGTTACCTCGGCCCGATCGAGGTGGAGGTCTTCTCCGCAGAGGTGTGGGCGCGTCCTGGCGCGGAGGTGCTCGACGCGGCGATCGCCGGCTACCTGCGCCACGTTGTCTGACCTGACCGAACGGCGGTGGCCGGCGGCGGTCGGCGCCTGGCTGGGCATCGGCACCGCACCCGCCACGCTGGTGCTCGGCGCGGCGATGGCCGCCCGGCACGGCGGCGCGGTGCCGGTGGCCGGGCTGTTCGTCGGCGGGGCGTTGATGGCGGCCCTGCTCTGGGGGCAGGGCCGCATCGGCCTGCGCCGGCCGCTCGGCGACGGCGGAACGTTGACCGCAGTGCTGCCCGCCTACCTGGGGGACACCTCGCGGCTGCTGCTGGCGGCGGTGCTGGCCGTGTCGATGGTCGGGTGGAACGGTTTCAACGTCGGGCTCGGCGGCGCTTCGCTGGCCGCGTTGACCCACCTGCCGGGCTGGGCCGGGCCGGTGTTGCTGGAGGTGGCGGTCCTCGCCGTCTCCTGGGCGCCGGCCCGACTCGGCAACCGGGTCGCGGTGGTCACCACACTCAGCGCGGTGGTGCTCGTCGGCTGGTGCCTGACGGTGCTGCCACCACCGGGTGCGCCGGTTCGTCTGGCGACAGGTGGGCTCGCCGACGCCGCCGCGCTGATCGGGTACGCGGCCGTGTTCGCGCTGCGCGCACCGGACTTCAGCGTGGGCCTTTCCCGGCGCCGGGACCTGGCCTGGTGCGTGGGGCTGCTGGTCGGGCCGGCGCTGCTCGGGGTGCTTGCCGGTGCCGGCCTGTGGCTGCGCACCGGCTCGGCCGACGTGGTCGCGTTGCTCGCCGCCGGCTCGGGGCTGGCCGCGTACGCGAATCTGTTCGTCGCGGTGGCGGTCTTCGCGGCGGCGCTGACCACCACGTACTCCGGTTCCCTGGCGTTGCGGGGTCTGGCGCCCAGGGTGCCGGCGCGGGCGGCGATGCTGCTCGTCGCGGTGCTCGGCGGGGTGCTGGCGGTGGCGCGGTTCGACCGTCTGGTGCTGCCCTGGCTGACCCTGCTCGCCGCCGCGTTGCCGGTGCTCGTGGTGCCGATGGCCGTGGAGGCCGCGGCCCGGCGGCGCGGTCGTGCGCCGCGTACCGTGCCCGCCTGGTGCTGGGTGCCGCCGGCGCTGCTCGCGGTGGCCTGCACGCTCGCCGGCGTGGGTGTCGCCCCGCTGTTGGGACTGGCCCTCGCCGGGGCGTTCACGGTGCTCTGGCGGCTGCGGTCGGCGGTCGGCGGTGACTTTCCGTCACCTCCGTCGGGGCGGACGCGGTGGTGAGCGGTATACCTCAAAAGTCATATTCATACCTCTGAGGTATACCGCTCACCAGCACGTCACGATGGCGGGACGTCTCGGCCCTGCCAGGTCGTCACGCAAGCCTCGTTACCCTCGATGTCGGCGAGGACCCAGACTGCGGGAGCACGGGACGCGGAGACAAGTCGGCCACCCGCCGTCAGCGCTGCTTCGAGGCGCCGCTGTGCCGTCGGCGTCGCTACCGCACGCCGCCACCACGCGCGCCGCCACCTCGGTTGCCTCGACCAGTGAGCCGACGGGGACCGACGTGCGCAACGCGCCGAGCAGATACCGCCATCCCTGGTCGCTGACCGCGTCCGAGGCCGCCCGTCGACTCAGTCTCTCTTCCATGCAGGCATTCTCATGCGCCCGAAACGAGTTCCGCACGCCGGCAAGGTCTCGAGGCAGGGCCTAGGCTCCGGCGGCATCAGCAAAACTTGATCTAGGCGTGGCCCGCGGAACGTGATCTTATACGCACCAGCGATCCGAAACACTCTCCGAATCCTCGATTAACCGTCGGCGGCTTAGGTGGGGGAGCGCTCCCATGAATGGGTCGCGATCGGAACAGTGCTCCACAAAGGAGCCATCGAAAGGAGCCTCGTGGCTACCAGCACGAGCGGAACAAGGGTGCGAAGACTAGCGATACCGACGCTGGTCCTCGCCCTGGTCACCGGTACCACCGGCGTCGCGGGATCGGCGTCGGCGGCACCCGCAGGGCCGTCGGGTGGCGGCAGCACCGGCTACTTCACCGCCGGTTCCGACAAGAGGGTCACCCTGACCGACGGCGCCGACCGCCGGCCGGGCGGCAGGAAGGCTGCCGACAGGCAGGCCACGGTGGACGACACCCGCCCCGGCATGTACATCGTCGAGCTGGCCGAGGAACCCCTGACCTCGTACGCGGGCGGCTCGGCCGGGCTGGCGCGGACCCGCCCGCAGGCGGGTGACCGGCTGGACGTGACGTCGGCACCGGCACGCGCTTACCGCGGTCACCTCGACGCCCAGCGCGGTGCCGTCGCCGCCGCCGCGAAGGTGCAGGTCACCGCCTCGTACACCACCGCTTTCAACGGGTTCTCGGCGAAGCTGACCCCTCAGCAGGTGACCGCGTTGCGGGCGGACAAGCGCGTCCGTGCCGTCACCGCCTCGCGGGCGCTCGGCACCCCGACGCCCCCGCCGGCCGCGCCGGCCCCCGGCACCCCGGCCGCGGCGGCTCCTGGCGAGCTGGAGCAACCCCCAGCGGACCCCGCCGGCAAGCCGGACAAGCCCGGCAAGCCCGGTAAGCCCGGTCCCGCTACCGGCGCGGGCATGGTCGTCGGCGTCCTGGACACCGGCATCTGGCCGGAGAGCGCGTCGTTCGCCAAGAAGATGGCCGCCCCCGCGACCTGGCGCGGCACCTGCCAGACCGGTGTCGGCTTCGTGGCCGAGCACTGCAACGGCAAGATCGTCGGTGCCCGGTACTTCGCCGACTCGTGGCTGGCCTACGGCGGCTCGATCCCCGAGGGTGAGATGTTGTCCCCCCGCGACATGTCCGGGCACGGTACGCACACCGCGTCCACCGCCGCCGGTCTGTCCCTGCCGAACGTCACGATCGACGGTCGCCGTTTCGGTCCCGTCTCCGGGGTGGCGCCGGACGCCCAGATCGCCGTCTACAAGGTGCTCTGGGGCGGCATGGGCTATGACGCCGACATCATCGCCGGCATCGACGCGGCCGTCGCCGACGGCGTGCAGGTGCTCAACTTCTCGATCGGTTCCCAACTCGGCGACTGGGAGGCCAACACCCCGATCGGCATCGCCTTCCTGAACGCCTCGCTGGCGGGGGTGTTCGTGGCGGCGTCGGCCGGCAACACCGGCATCGTGAGTGGAGCGATCAGCAACGCGGCGCCCTGGGTGACCACTGTCGGCGCGGCGGTGACCACGCTCGACGAGGCCACCGCCAAGCTGGGTGACGGCACGAAGCTGGTCGGCGGTTCGCTCGACGCTCTGCCCGGCGGCGTACGCCCGCTGGTCTTCGGTGATCAGGCCGGCACGCCGGACCTGGGGGCCGTCTACTGCGAGCCCGGCAGCCTCGACCCCGCCAAGATCAAGGGCAAGGTCGTCGCCTGCGCGCTCTCCGACATGTTCGGCTCCGCCGCCGAGATCAAGGCCAAGGGCGGGGCGGCGATGATGGTGTTCGACCCGGTCGGCAACTACCGGATCAACTCCATCTTCACCTTCCCGGTGGTCTACCTGCCGACCGAGAAGCAGGCCGGCACGCTGTTCAACTACCTGATGCGCCACCCCACCGACGCGACGGTGTCGTTGCGTACCGGCGGCGACGGCTCCAGCGTTCCCGGCCTGCCCAGCGTGGCGGACTTCTCCTCCACCGGCCCGGACAAGACGACCCTCGGCGTCTTCAAGCCGGACCTGGTCGCGCCGGGGTCGAACATCATCGCTGCGGTGTCGCCGGCGGGCAACTTCGGGCGGGACTACGACGCGTACTCGGGCACCTCGATGGCCTCGCCGTACGTGGCCGGCGCGGCGGCGATCCTGCGCGCCACCCACCCGACGTGGTCACCCGGCGCGGTCGCGTCGGCGCTGCGCACCACCGCCACCGACACCGTCGGCACCAGCAACCCCTTGGAACAGGGCAGCGGCTTCATCAACCTGACGAAGGCCAAGGACCCCGGCCTGGTCATCCAGCCCACGGCTGCGGACCTGATCGAGTTCAGCGAGACAGCGCAGCCCGACGGCAAGGAACTCAACCTTCCGGCGATCTCGCTGCGCGAGTACGACGGCACCCGACCGGTGACCGTCACCCGCACCCTCACCAACGTGGGCACGACGAAGGAGACCTACCGTTCGTCGGTGTCCGGCCTGCCCGGCATGACGGCCACCGTGTCGCCGGCCTCGGTGACGCTTGCACCCGGCACGTCCGCGACTGTCACCATCACGCTGCGTCGCGGCAGCGCACCCTGGGACAGGTACGTGACCGGTGCGATCACCTGGCAGGGCAAGGCCCACAGCGCCCGGATTCCGGTCGCCGCCCGTCCGTGGGGCATCACCCCCCGGCCGTACGCGGACGACGGCGAGGAGTTCGGCCGGATGGTCAACGGCGCCTTCGGCAATCTCCAGCCGGGCTTCACCGGCCCGCTCGCCGGCCGCAGCACCGGTTACACGCCGATGCGGCGGACGTCGTACTCGATGCCGGCCGGTGTCTACGGCGGCGTGTTCGACCCGGGCGCGACCGGCGTGAAGAAGGTCGACTTCACCGTGCCGGCCAACACCGCAGGCATCGTCGTCGAGGCCAACACCGCCGATCCGAACACGAACCTCGACCTCTACCTGTACAAGGGCGACACCCTGGTCTACAGCAGTGACAGGTTCTGGACCAGCGCCGAGCAGGTCTACAAGTTCCTGCCCGAGCCGGGGCGCTACACGGCGTACGTGTTCGCGCAGTACCCCGGCAGCCCGGTGGTCGACTTCGAGCTGGGTCACGCCGTCATCGGTCGCCACGCCACGTACTCCGGTGCCACCCTGACGCTGCCCTCCACCTCCGAGCGCGGTCAGAGCCTGAGCTTCACCCTGAAGCCGAACAAGCCGCTGGCCGAGGGTGACTTCTGGGCGTACACCGAGTACCGCACCAACGGCACGGTGGTCCCCGGCAACCTCGTCTACACCCAACAGAGTTCCTGGCAGTAGTTCCGTTCGGGAAGGTGGGGCGGTGCCGCCGCGCACCGCCCCACCGTCTGCGTCCACGACCAGCCCGCCATCTGCTCGACGAACGCGCGGCGAGAGGCGACGTCGCCGAGAGACAGGGCGGTCGGTCGCGAACGCCGGCCACGGCGCCGAGCAGCGTGGTCTTTCCGGCCCTTTCCCCGTCCCGCGACGTAGATCTTGGACAGTTTCCGTTACGTCAGAACGGAAAGTGTCCAAGATCTACGCTGCCGACTCTCTGATCTGCGTGATCCACGGAACGTCGTCATCGCCTCGGCCGCCTCGAACGCCTCGACGTGCAGGGCCAACGCGGCGTCCGGGTCGCCGCCCAGCTCGACCGCGTAGCCCAG
>NZ_JBSGIV010000030.1:0-83149 GCF_053605225.1 Micromonospora sp. NPDC003944 | reverse complement strand
TGGCGGCCAGATCTTGCATGAGTCACTCGTCGATCACCGACGTCGAACCCTACCGATGCCAACCTCCCGGAACCGGCCCACCTATAGAAGCGTCGCCTTTGAGTACGCGATGAGCACGTACGGCGCTGTCACGTCACCCGGACCGCCCTGCGTCAGCAGCCAGACGAGGTCGAAGTTGTTGAACGTCCAGATCGACGACAGGGTCACCGTCACGGTGATCACGTGACGCAGTCCGGGCAGCGTCACGTTCGCGAACCGCTGCCACGCCGAGGCGCCGTCGATCGTCGCCGCCTCGTAGAGGTCAGCCGGGATGGCCTTCAACCCGGCGAGGAAGCACACGGTGAAGAACGGCACTCCCTTCCAGACGTTGACCAGGATCACCGACGGCATGGCCAGCGACGGGTCGGACAGCCAGCCTGCGGGCCAGCTGTCGACCAGGTGCGCGCTTGCCAGCAGCGGCCCGATCCCGGTGGCGGTGAGCAGCGTGTTGACGCTGCCGAAGATCGGGTCGAGCAGCGAGCGCCAGCTGAACGCCGTCACCACCGTCGGCACCACCCACGGCACCAGGAGCAGGCCGGTCAGCAGGGCCCGGCCACGGCGGCGATGGTGCAGCAGCAGGGCTGCGGCCAACCCCAGCACGACCTTGAAAACCTCGGCGTACGCGGTGAAGACGAACGAGTTCACCACGCCGGTGTGGAACTGGTCGTCGCCGATGAGCGCGAGGTAGTTGTCCAGGCCGACGAAGACGCTGTCCTGCCCGTGCCGTTCGGTGGTACTGGTGACGATCGACCGGGCGATCGGCACGAGGACGAGTCCGCCGACAAGCACGGCCATCGGCGCCAGGAACAGTGCCGCCAGCCGCCAGTCACGCCCCAGTCGCCGCTGGACGGCGGTGAGAGAGCCGGGTCCCGACGGCGGGGAGTTCCGCACCGTCGGGACCCGCACCGGGCGGACCGTCACTGTCGCAGCCCCTGCTGGTTGAAGATCTGCACCATCTTCGCGTGGGCGGCCGTCACGGCCTGCGCCGGTGACGTCCCCTGCACGACCTGCTGCATCATGTCGGTCAGGACGTAGGCCGATCCCACCGCCTGCTGGCCCGCGCTGGCCTTCTGCGGGAAGGTCAGGCCGTTCTTCGTGTTCAGCGGCAGCTTCAGCTCAGTGATCCTCCGCAGCATGGGGAACGCCGGGTCGCCGCTCGTGAAGAACGGGTCGGCGTCCCAGACCTTCTGCCAGGCGGGCATCACCAGGCCGGGTGCCTCCTTCGCCACCCCGAGCAGCGCGGGTGCACTGACCAGGTACTGCGCCAGGAGCTTGGCGAGCGCGGAGTTCTTGGCGCCCTTGAAGACGACGAAGCCCTGCGACTGACCGAGCAGCAGCGGGTTGTCGGTCGCCGGCCCGATGCAGTCGGAGAACACGTGGGTGTTCGCGTGCACCGGGTTCTTCTTGGTCCGGGAGTCCGCGTAGACGCTGAACTGGTTGCGGGTGTAGCCGAGGATCCCGGCGAGCCAGTTCTCGTTGTTGCTGGTGTCGGTCCAGCTCGCGATCCCCGGGGGCAACATCGGCTTGTACTTGGAATTGGTGTAGATGTCGCCGAGGAAGGTCACCGCCTGCACCGTCTCGGGCGAGTTGAACGTGACCTTCCGGCCGTCGTTCGAGGCGATCGACCCGCCGTACGCGTTGATCAACGCCTCGATCATGCCGTTGCCGTCACCGGACCGGTTCACCGTCATGCCCCAGCCGAACCGGCGCTTGCCCGGGTCGGAGATCTCCAGGCAGACGTCTCGCAACTCCTCCCAGCTGTAGATGTCCTTCGGGGTGATGCCCTTGTCCTGCATCCAGTCCTTGCGCAGGAACGAGCCGATGCCGATGAAGTGGTACGGGATCGCGTACCACTTGCCGTCGAAGACGCAGAAGTTCTTGGCCTCCGCGCAGGGCTCGCCGTACTTGGCGGTCAGCGCCTGGACGACGTCCGTCACGTCCTCCAGGTCGCCGAGCGCCTGGAACTGTGCGACGAACCGTGAGTCGGTCATGAACGCCAGGTCGCGGGCCACCCCGCCCTCGACCTCAGCGTGGATCTTGGCCACGACGTCACCGGCGTCGGCCTGGACCAGGCTGTTCTCGATCTTCGTTCCGGTGGTGTCGGCGAACTTCTTGATCGAGCTGTCGAGGGCCTCGTTCGCCGCAGTCGAGTACAGCTTCTGCGACAGCATCCCCATCGAGGAGCCCTTCACCGCCGCCGCGGCGTCGATCAGCTCCTGCGGAACCTCCGGCTGCACCTTCGTGGGTGGGTCGGAGTCGCCCCCACACGCGGCCAGACCGGCCGCGCCGAGCACCCCCACCCCCATCCCCAGGACGCCGCGCCGTGACCACCCCGGTTTGATCTCCATGAACATTCGCCTCCTTCAAGTCCCCGCACCACCGCACGCCGAAGGCGTGCCTGTGCTTCGGGTGTGCCTGTGCGGGCGACCGCGGACGCGTCGCCCGCGTCGATCAGTGCGTTCGCGAGCTACTCGCTGTCGACGGTCGTGGGCTTGCCGCGGTGACGACGGGCTCGTTCGCGCCGCCGCTCACCGTCGCGCTGCCTTGGCGACCGAGTGGGTCGCGCGAGAGAATCCGCGTGCCACTCGCCGGATAGCGCGATGAGGTCGGGGCGATCGGCGACCGGGCCGAGGAAGCGGTGCTGACGTTCCAGTTCGGTCGGGCCACGGGACCACCACCGTTCGAGATTTCGAACTGAGTTCGAGATTTCGTATCGAGTGGTCGCGACGCTAGGCCAGCGCCGTCACGAATGTCAATGTTTCGATGTTGTTTCGAGCCGAAAACGGGAGGCCGGCTCTACCGAGGCTGCACCCGGTAGCCCATCCGAGCAGAAAGCGTCGCCGCTCCCTCGCGAACCAGCCCGGTCCACTCCACCTGTGCCTGCGGGGTCCAACGAATGATCGGTGCGGACAGGCTCATCGCCGCGATGGTGGCCCCGGAATGGTCCCGGATCGCCGCAGCGACGCAGCGCATGGCGGTGTCCGACTCGCCGATGTCGACCGCGACGCGCTCCACCCGGACACGTTCGAGGTGCTCACGGAGAAGGTCCGGATCGGTGATGCTGTCCGGCGTCATGCCCGGCAGGGGATCCTTCAGCAGGACGGCGTCCAGGTCCTCCTGGTCGAGGGCCGACAGCAGTACCTTGCCGACGGCCGTGCAGTGAGCGGGCAGCCGCAGCCCGACACCGGAGACCATCCGGACGGGATGGGTGCTGTCGAACTTCACGAGGTAGATGACGTCGGCGCCGTCGAGCACGGCCACGTGGACCGCCTCGTCGCACGCGGCGGCGATGTCCCGCGCCACGCCCTGCGCCTCGCGTACCAGATCAAGCCGACCCGCGAACGCCGCGCCTAGCTGGAACAGCGGCATGCCGAGCCGATACTGCACCGGCTGCCCCGGCACGGAGATCAGGTACGCGCGAGCCTCGAGCGTGACGAGCAACTCGTGCACGGTCGTGCGGGGCAGATCGAGTCGCTCCATCACCTGCCGGGCCGACAGCTGGGGGCAGTCCAGGAACAGTTCGAGGACGTCGAGTGCGCGGATGACCGCCGGTACCACACGGGGCATGTCGATTGTCCCTTCGCAGTGCCGGACCCGTGTCAACGATCTCCACACGGGCCAGCACCTGAAGAGGATATCTACGTCAGCCCTCAGCGCCAGGCTTCGTGCTCGTCGCCGGTCGGCGCGCTCTCGACCCGAAACGTCGCCGTATGTCGGGCCGCCTGGAGTGGGAAGTGTCGCCCCGGCGAGCGTGCCGAGCTGGGCGATCGCTGTGCCAGCCGTCGCGGGGCGAGCGGTGTGGGCCCGCTGGCACGTTTCAGGTGGTCGCTGTGGTGGGCCGCCAGGGACTCGAACCCTGAACCTATGGATTAAAAGTCCACAGCTCTGCCATTGAGCTAGCGGCCCGCGCGCTCAGGTTACCCGACGGTGAGCGTCGACGACTCTCGGCTTCCGGCCGACCGTCGATGGCTCCGCGTACCTGCTCTTCACCCAGCTCGCCCTTGATCGACTCGGGGTTCAGGAAGTCGGGCTGTTGTGCGGGCTTGGATGCCCCGACTTTCAGGAAGTCGAGTGGATCAAGCCGCGGGCGGCGGGGCGTGGGCGGCGGGCGTGGGTGGTTGAGCTGCGGCTGGGCGGGTACGGGGTCGGGCATGCGGATCGTGGTGGTGGGGGCGAGCGGCAACGTCGGTACGGCCTTGCTGCGGCGGCTGCGCCGCGAGCGGGGCGTGGAGCTGGCCGGGGTCGTTCGGCGGTTGCCCGGCCCTGACGCCGGCGAGCCGTACGACCAGGTGGAGTGGCACTCCTGCGACATCGGCGCGCCGGGCGCGGCCGGGCAGCTCGCCGAGGTCTGCGCGGGTGCGGACGCGGTGGTGCACCTGGCCTGGCAGATCCAGCCCAGCCACGACCAGCGGGTGCTGCGCCGGACCAACGTCGAGGGCAGCCGGGCGGTGATCGACGCGGTGGTCCAGGCCGGGGTGCCGGCCCTGGTGTACGCCTCGTCGGTCGGCACGTACGCACCCGGCCCGAAGGACCACCCGATCAGTGAGCGGTGGCCGGCCACCGGTGTGGCCGGCTCCTCGTACAGCGAGCACAAGGCGGAGGTGGAGGCGCTGCTGGACGGGGTCGAGCGGGATCACCCGACGCTGCGGGTGGTGCGGATGCGACCCGGGTTGGTCTTCCAGCGGGCCGCCGGCGTGGAGATCACGCGGTACTTCCTCGGCCCGCTCGCGCCGGTACGGCTGCTGCGCTTCGGCCGGATACCCCTCGTACCGACGAACCGTCGTTTGCGGATGCAGGCGGTGCACGCCGACGACGTGGCCGATGCGTACGCCCGGGCGGTGTTGGGTGATGCGCGCGGCGCCTTCAATGTCGCCGCGGACCCGGTGCTCACTCCGGAGCTGGTGGCCCGGCACTTCCATGGTTGGACGGTGCCGGTCGCCGCGCCGGTGCTGCGGGCGGCGGCGGCGCTGACCTGGCGGGCGCGGCTGCAACCTGTCGACGCGGGGTGGGTGGAGCTGGGTCTGAACGCCCCGCTGATGTCCAGTGAGCGCGCGGAGACCGAGCTGGGGTGGCAGCCCAAGATCAGTGCGCTGACGGCGCTCCAGGAACTCTTCGCCGGCATGGCCCACAGCGACCACACGGCGAGCCCGCCGATGTCCGGCGCGCGAGACCTGCCCGGCCGCCCCGCCGCCCTCCTCCACGCCCGCCCCCCGGGCGAAGGAAACCCCTACTGACCCACCCCCACCCCCACCCACCCCGCCCCCAGCCCTCAGCTTGCTGATCAAGAGCTTTCGGTCATCGGGGCGGCGTTTCCTGACCGAAAGCTCTTGATCACCAACGGGGGCGCCGGGGGCGCCGGGGGCGCCGGGGGCGCCGGGGGCAACCGGGGGGCGCAGGGTGGGGGTGGGGGTGGGGTTAGGAGAGTTTGGAGTTTGTGATCGTGGGGTTGCGGGCGCCCAGGAAGAAGATGCCGGGGAAGCCGCGGGTCTCGAAGCCGGCGCTCGGGTTGCGGCGCAGGGTCGAGCTTTCGATCTTCATTGTGCCGGTGCGGTTGTTGCTCACGAAGAAGATCGCGCCGCCGCCCTCGTTGGCCCTGTTGTTCTCGATGATCGTGCCGGCGATCCGGACGGTGAACTCGTTGCCGTCGCAGTAGATCGCGCCGCCGCTGCCGCCGCCCGGCGTACCGGACTTGGCCGGGTTGGCCCCGCTGCCGATCGCCTCGTTCTTCCGGAGCAGGCTGTTCAGCACCACCCAGGACACGCCGATGCTGCTCAGCGCCCCGCCGTTGGAGCAGGAACCGCCGTCGAAGGTGCTGCCCACCACGTACACCGGCTTGTTCTCGTACTGGCTCAGCACCCGGATGCCCGCGCCACCCAGGTCGGGGCCGGTGCGGTCGCAGCGGTTGCGGACGAAGCGCGAGTTGACCACCTTCAGCCGCCCGCCGCGTACGAAGATCGCCCCACCGCCGCCGCCCTCGGCCCTCTCGCCTGTGGAGTTGCCGTCGGCGAAGGTGAGGTTCTGCACGGTGAGCTGCGGGTGGTCCTGGTTCTGGCAGTGCGAGGTGGTGAAGCCCTGGGCCTCGTCGCACGTGTTCATGTAGAGGATGCGGCGCTGCCCCTGGCCGCTCAGTGTGACGGTGCCGCCGCCGTCGAGCACGATCTTCGGCCCGTTCGCGTTGCGGACCTTCGCGGTGGCGGCCATCTTGATCGTCACCGGGGCCGGTCCACAGTTGAACCTGATGACGCCGCCGGCCGCGACGGCCTTCACGACGGCTGCGGAGGTGCAACTCGCCGGGGTGCCGGTGCCGATGGTCCGGGTCGGCTTGGAGGTGTCCACCGCCCGCGCCTCGGCCGGCACTGCGGCCCTGCCGTTCGGGTTGCCGGCCGCGAGCACCGTGGTGGTGGGCTTCGGGCTCGCGCTGGCCCCGGGGCCGCCGAGGCCGTCGCGGGCCCCCGGTGCCTCGGCCGGACCGCTCGTCGACGGCGGCGTCGGTGACGCGGACGAGCCGGCCTCGAACGTGGGGGCCGGGTCGTTGGGCGCGCAGGCGGGCAGGGTCGCGGCAGCGACACCGAGGACGAGGAGAGCGGCAAGCGACGTCATGCGCACCCCGTGATGCTAGGGCGTGTGTCAAAGTCCCTGGCCGGCCTGCGGCGGCCCAGACGAATCCGCCGAGCCGGCTTGATGCGCTGCTGAGACGCCATCATCAGGCGTGGGAGAGGGCGAAGGCGGTCAGGAAGCCGGCGACCGTGATCAGACCGACCAGGAGGTGCGCGTTCTCGAACGCCTCCGGGACCATGGTGTCGGTGATCATGGCGAGGATCGCCCCGGCGGCCAGCGCCGTGATGGCGGCGAGCGCCTCCGGCGGCGCACCACCCAGCAGCGTGTTGCCGACAAGCGCGGCGACACCACTGACAAGCGCGATCCCGGTCCAGAGCAGGAACACGTACCGTCGGCTGCGGCCGGCCTGACGCATGCCGGCCGCGCTCGACAGCCCCTCCGGAACATTGCTGAGGAACACCGCGGCCACCGTGACCAGGCTGACCGCGCCGCCGCTGAGCAGGCTCGCGCCGATCACAACCGATTCCGGTACGCCGTCCAGGAGCGCCCCGACGGCGAGCGCCGACCCGGAACCGGGCTGTTCCCCCTCCGAGGGCTGCTGGTCGCCGGACCGCTTCCGATGCCGTGCACCACGACGGGCGAGCGCCAGGTTGGCAAGCGTGTAGACCACCGCACCAGCGGCAGCGCCGAGCGCGGTGGGCAGCAGCCCGCCCTGCGCGTGCGCCTCGGCGATCAACTCGAACGACACGGCGGAGAGCAGCACCCCCGCCCCGAAGGCCATGATCAACGCGATGATGCGCTGCGGCACCCGCGCGAACCAGCCGACCGCCGCCCCGACCAGCAGAGCTGACCCGGCCAGCAGGCCCCACCCACCCGCCTGTAACCACTCCGGCATTCGCGGGACCCTACCCACGGTCACCGGGCCGGCAAACCCGTTCGTGAGGAAGGCTCAGAAGTCGGCGAAGAGGTACGGCACCCGGCGGGGGAAGATGCCACGCAGTTCCGTGGCGGCATCCACCGGCACCTCACCCAGACCGCGAAGCGGCAGCTCGGCCGGGTCCAGCACCCCGTACGCGAGGGCGGAGAGCCCGGCGGCGGTGAGCGTGGCGGTCGGCGCCCGGCCGGTGCTGTCGTCGACCAACTCCAGCTCGCCGGTCGTACCGTCGAGCAGGTGGGTGCCGGAGAGCCAGCGGTCCCCGGTCAGCTCGATCCGCACCCGACCCGGGCCGGCGGGTAGCCCGCGCAACGCGTCGAGCGACAGCAACCGCGCCATCGGCGCGGACGAGATCGGGACGGCCGTACGCGCCTCGACGTGCACGTCCAGGTCGGTCAACCACAGCTCGGGCAACTCGTCGGGCGGAACCTGGACGGTGATCCGCTCGATCTGGTCGACGTGCCGGGCGAAGAACTGCAACAGCAGCGCCCGCGCGAGCGGATCGGAGACAAGCAGTTCGTTGCCGTGCAGCGTGCCACCGTGTTCGTCGATCCGGTACGTCACCGCGCCGGTGACCTCGCCGCCGACCCGGGCGGTGAGCAGCCAGTACTCGTCACGGTCGCGCATCCCGACCGCCCGGTGGTCCGGAAAGATCGCGAAGCCGTGTCGCTCCTGGAGGGTGCGTTCGGTGAACGCCCGCCACACCGGATAGCCGGCGGCGACGCGTTCCCAACCGACCTCGCCGGGCAGGTCCATTCGGAGCAGCGAGCCCAGGTGGGCCGGCGTGAAGGTGACCCGGCGCGGCTTGGGCAGCCCGGCATAGCCGAACCGGGCGTAGAAGCTGGGCCGGAACGGATAGAGCGCACTGACCGGGTGCCCCTCGTCGCGCATCTCGTCGAGGAGTTGGTGCAGCAACGCCCGGACGTGCCCCTGCCGGCGGGCCAGCGGATGGGTCGCCACCCCGGCGACACCGGCCATCGGCAGCACCACCCCGCGCAGGTTCTGCCGCATCGGAATGGCCGAGACGGCGGCAAGCGTGGTGCCGTCCTCCTCGGCGATCAGCGTCCGGTTGCCCTGGTTGTAGGGCAGGTAGTCGCGGAACTCCGCGGTCCGGGAAGCGCTGAGGGGCGAGGACTCGAAGGCGTACGCGGCCAGCGGGAAGCTGGTGGTGAGACGGTCGTCGTCGGTCACCCGGCGGATGGTCATTCGCCCATCTCAACCCGCCACGCAGGTCGCAGCAACCGGATTGGCCCGATCCGCGTGCTGCTGACCGGGCCGTCCGGGCCGGTGGCTCAGTGGGCGACGACGTCGGAGACGACGACTGTGACGTTGTCCGGCGCGCCGGCGTGGTGGGCCAACTTCACCAACTGTTCACCGCACTGCTGACGGTCGGCGTACATGCCCAGGGCGGCGGCGATGGCCTCGTCCTCGACGTAGTCGGAGAGCCCGTCGCTGCACAGCAGTAGCCGGTCGCCGGGCACCACGGTGAGCACGCCGACCGCGGGTGGGGTGTCGGCGCCCTGCACGGCCCGGGTCACCAGGGACCGCTGCGGGTGGTGGCGGGCCTGCTCGGGAGAGAGGGTGCCCTGGTCGACGAGCGCCTGTACGAAGGTGTCGTCCCGGGTGAGCTGGGTCAGCTCCCCGTCGCGCAACAGGTAGCAGCGGGAGTCACCCACCTGGGCCAGCACCAGCGTCTCCCCGGCCAGCAGCGCCGCGGTGAGCGTCGTACCCATGCCGTCCCGGCTCGGGTCGACGGTGATCGCGGCGTGGATGCGCTGGTTGGCGGTGCTGACCACGGCACGCAGGGCGTCGGCCGCGCCGTCGGGGTCGGTGGGCGGAGCCAGCTCGTCCAGGATCCGGATCACGATCTCGCTCGCCACCTCGCCCGCAGGCAGCCCCCCCATGCCGTCGGCGACGGCGATCAGGCGGTCACCGGCGAGGGCGGAGTCCTCGTTGTTGGTGCGCACCAAGCCGATGTCGTTGAGGATGACCGAGCGGAGGATCAGCGTCATGGGGTCAAGCTTGCCAAGAACAACCCGCATTCGTCTCTACGCCTCCTACCTCGGTCGAGAAATGATTGCGATTTTCGTCGACGGGACGACGGTCCGTGACCGGTCGGCCCGATCTCAGCGGCGCGGATAGCGCAGCAGCAGGCTGGCGGCTACCTCCTCGTCGCCCACCGCCGCGTAGCTGTGTGGCACGTCGGACACCCAACGGAGGTGCCCGCCGGCTGGAGCGGTCAGCGGTGCGTCGGCCGGCCCGGCGCGCAGCACCCCGGCGAAGACGGTGATGTGCTCGGTGACCCCCGGCGCATGGGCGGGGGAGAGCTGCACGACGCCGGGGGCGACCCGCATCCGGTACAGCTCGTAGGTCGCGTCGGTGTCGGTGAACACCTCCAACAGGGTGGCGGTGACCGCGGTGCCGTGCACGGTGGGCTCGGCCGTCGGCTCGGCCAGCAGGGCGGTGAAGGGTACGCCGAGCTGCGCGGTGACCGCCCAGAGCGTCTCCAGGGTCGGGTTGCGGGTGCCGTTCTCCAGACCAGAGAGGGTGGCCTTTCCGACACCTGCGAGTCGGGCGAGTGTGGACAGCGAGATCCCCTGCTCCTCGCGCAGAGCACGGACGCGGCGTCCGACGACTGCGGGATCCACGTCGAGGCCCGGACGCGGGGCTGGTGGTGGGTGCGGCACCCGGCTATCGTGCTACACGCTGCCGTTCCGTAAACGGAACAGTCGGGAGGGTGGAGTGGTCGGACGCGTACAGCCGGTGCTTGCGGGTGCGGTGACCGCGCTCGTGGGCTTCGCCAGTTCGTTCACCGTCGTGCTGGCCGGGCTCCGAGCGGTGGGCGCGTCGGACGCACAGGCCGCCTCCGGCCTGCTCGCTCTCTGCGTGGCGAGCGGGCTGGTCGCCGCCTGGCTGGGCTGGCGATACCGGATACCGATGAGCGCCGCCTGGTCCACACCGGGCGCTGCGCTGCTGGTGGCGACCGGGCCGCCGCCGGGCGGGTGGCGGGTGGCGGTGGGCGCCTTCCTCGTCTCCGGCCTGCTCATCGTCGCGGCCGGGCTGTTCCCGCCACTCGGCCGGGCGGTCGCCGCCATCCCCAAGCCGGTGGCCGGCGCGATGCTCGCCGGGGTCCTGCTACCGCTGTGTACGGCCCCGGTCCGCGCGCTCGTCGAGCTACCGGTGGTGGCCGGGCCGGTGGTGGTCGGCTGGCTGCTGCTGCACCGGTTCGCCCGCCGTTGGGCGGTGCCCGGAGCGCTCGTGGTGGCGGTGGTGGCGATCGCACTGACCACGCCGCCGGCGGGCCTGACCGGCACCTCGCTCATCCCGTCGGTCACGCTGACCGCGCCGGCCTGGAACGCGTCCGCCCTGGTCGGGTTGGCCCTGCCGCTGTTCCTGGTCACCATGGCCGCGCAGAACGTACCCGGCATGGCGGTGCTCGTCGGCTACGGCTACCGGCCGCCGTTCGGCGCCGCGCTGCGGACCACAGGCCTCGCCAGTCTCCTCGCCGCCCCGGCCGGCGGGCACGCGGTGAACCTCGCGGCGATCACCGCAGCACTGGCCGCCGGACCGGACGCGCACCCGGACCCGGAGCGCCGGTGGATCGCCTCGGTCACCGCCGGCGCCGGGCTGGCCGTGCTCGGCCTGGGCGCCGGCGTGGCCACCACGCTGGTCGCGGTCGCCCCACCGATCCTGATCGAGGCGGTCGCCGGGCTGGCGCTACTGGGCGCACTCGCCACCGCGCTCGCCTCGGCGGTGACCGACCCGACGACCCGCGAAGCCGCCGTGGTCACCTTCGTGGTGACCGCGTCCGGGGTGACGCTGATCGGCGTGGGCGGCGCGTTCTGGGGCCTGGTCGCGGGCTGCCTGATGCTGCTGCTCTTCCGCCGCCCCTCCACCCCCGCCCTCGCCGGACCGGGTGGTCCCGCCCCCGTCGCGGCGGACGCCCCCGCCTCTGCCGCGAGGGGTAGATCCACTCGGGTTTCATGAAGTCGGGGTGTTTCGAAGCTTCGGACACCCCGACTTCCGTGAACCCGAGTCGATCAGGGCGGTGGGATCACTCCTCGGGCGGCAGTTCGGCCACACCGACGGCCAGCAGGACCCGGCCGTCGGCCACCGATCCGATCCGGTCGGCCGGTACGTAGACCGCGCCGGTGCGGGTCAGATCGGTCGAGACCTTCAGGTAGCCGCTGTGCAGCAGCCGCGCCGCCAGGTCGGCCGGGACGTCCGGCTCCTCGACCGCGGTCGCCTCGATCAGCTCGTCCAGGCTGCTGCCCGGGTCGGCGGTCGGCGTCTGGACGGTCACCGCGTTCGGGTCGCCTCGCTGGACGAGGTCCACGGTGCCGACCTCGGTGCCGGCTGAGTCGATCACCGGCATCCCGGTGGTGATCCGCGAGATGGTCGCCTGCTGCTCGTCCTGCTGGTCCATCCCGCTGCGGTTCCCAGGGCGGCGCGCCACTAAACGCCGCCTGAGGCGGCTGAAGGGTCGGAGAGCGTCCCGCCTGCTCAGCCGTTCGAGAGGGTCCAGCCGCCGGGCGGGCGGGGGGACAGCTCCCGCCAGGTGTCCGGGCCGTCGAGCAGGGCCCGGACGGTCTCCTCGGCCTCGTCCGCACTGCCGTACTCGTAGAAACGGGAGATGCCCTCGGCGCCGCCGGCCCGCTGCTCGACGTGCCACCGATCGGCGTCCACCCGCAGGAAGACGTCCCGCCGGGCCAGCCGCCCCCACTTCCCGTTCCACCAGTGCTTCCGCTGCTCCATGGCGGGACTCTATCGAACACACGTACGAGAAAGTGCGGCCCCTGCGGGAATCCCACAGGGGCCGATGTGCATTCGTGTGGGTCAGCGCTGGGTCGGCGGCTCGGTACGGCGGCCCAGCACGTCGTCGAGCGCCCCGCGCTGCTGACCGGGGGTGGTGTGGCCGGCGGAGACCAGGGCGTCCCGGATCTCGGTGAGCAGCTTGACCTCCTCGCTCGGCGCCGAGGGCGGCGGCTCCTCGCCCCGCTTGCGCCGCTCGGCGAGCCGGTTCATCGGGTAGACGACCAGGAAGTAGAGCGCCGCCGCGGTCAGCATGAAGGTGATCACCGCGTTGACGAAGGCGATCCAGTCGAACGGGATGCCGCGGAACTCGGGCGCCGTGCCCGCCAGACCCTTGTCACTACCGGTGATGAGCAGCACGAAGACCCGGATCAGCGGGTCGAGGAACGACTTGGTGAGCTGGGTGACCACGCCCGTGAACGCGGCGCCGATGACGACACCGACCGCCAGGTCGACGACGTTGCCGCGCATGATGAAGTCTTTGAAGCCCTTGAGCATCCGTACTCCCGAGGTGTCCGCTTTTCTGTCCGGCACAACCTATGCCCGTTCGGCGGGTTCCAGAAAAGCGCCGGCTTCGAGCGCCGCCCGGCCGGGATCGCCGGCCCGGATCGCCTCGACCAAGCGGGTGTGGTCGACGTAGCGCTCGGGGGTGAGCGCCCCACCCATGGCCTGGGCGACCGTGCTGCGCAGGGCGGTGCCGACCGAGGCGTACAGCTCGGCGAGCATGGCGTTGTGCGCGGCGGCGACCACCGCCGTGTGCAGCGCCGCGTCGGCCTCCACGAACGCGTCGACCTGGCCGCCGTGCCAGGCGGCCTCGCGCCGGGCGAGCGCGCCGTCGAGCGCCGCCAGGTCCTCGGGTGTACGCCTCAGCGCGGCGAGCCGGGCGGCCTCCACCTCGAAGGCGCGGCGTACCTCGACGACCTCGGTCATCCGGTCGTCGCCCAGCCGGCGAGCGACCACCGGCGCCAGTTCGTCGGTGGACACCACGTAGGTGCCGGAGCCCTGCCGGCACTCGAGCACCCCGGCGTGCACCAGGGCGCGGACGGCCTCGCGGACCGTGTTGCGCCCGACGCCCAACGCGGCGACAAGTTGGGGCTCGGTGGGGATGCGCCCGCCCACCGGCCATTCGCCGCCGAGGATCCGGGCGCGGAGTTGCTCGGTGGTCTGCCGGACCCGGTGGCCGCGCGGCGGCACGGAGGGGAATTCGACCGACGGTGGCACTGGTTACATCACCAAGCCCAGATTCATCCCATGATTGTAGGTTAGCGGTCATGACCCCGCCACCAACCGCCGCTCCGGCGCTGCCCGCCCCCGTCGCCGTCGACCCACGCCCGACGGGGGACCCCGGTGCCGGCCGGCGGACGCACCCGGCGACAGGTGGCGCGCTGGTGCTGGTCGGGATGCTGCTGGTCGCGCTCAACCTGCGTGCCGTGGTGACGAGCCTCGGCGCGCTGCTCGACGAGGTCCGCGACGGGCTGGGCCTCTCCGGCGTCACCGCCGGTCTGGTCACCACGTTGCCGACCATCGCGTTCGCCGGCCTCGGCGCGCTCACCCCGTGGCTGGTCCGCCGGGTGGCGCCGGCCCGGGTGCTCGTGGTCGCCATGCTCGCCCTCGCCGTCGGCCAGGTGCTCCGGGTCGCCACCGACTCGGCCTGGATCTTCGTGCTCACCAGCGCGCTGGCGCTGTCCGGCATCGCGGTCGCCAACATCCTGCTGCCGATGCTCGTCAAGCAGCACTTCCCGCACCGCACCGGCCTGGTCACCGGGGCGTACACGATGGCGTTGACCGTGGGCACGACGGTGGCCGCCGCCTCCGCGGTGCCGATCGCCCACGCCTTCGGGTCGTGGCGGGCCGGGCTCGGCGTCTGGGCCGCGATGGCCGCGGTGGCCGTACTCCCGTGGGTGCCGCTGGCGCTGCGGACCCGCGCCGCCGCACGGAGGGTGACCCCGACGGCGGCCGTCGCCGCGCCGCCGCGGGTCCGCCCGGCGCGGACCCGGCTCGGCTGGGCGATGGCCGTGTACTTCGGGGCGCAGTCACTCAGCGGGTACGCGATCATGGGCTGGCTGGCCCAGCTGTTCCGTGACGCCGGATACCACCCTGAGTCGGCCGGACTGCTGCTCGCCGGGGTGACCGCGCTCGGCGTGCCGATCGCGCTGCTGATGCCCACCCTGGCCGGCCGACTCGGCACCCTGCGCCCGCTGGTGCTGGGGTTGACCACCGCGTCGGCGCTTGCCTACCTGGGGTTGGCGCTCGCGCCGCACGGTGCCGCGCTGCTCTGGGTCGCACTGCTGGCGATCGGTCAGGGCGCCTTTCCGATGATCCTGACCGCCATCGGCCTGCGCGCCCGCACCGCCGAGGGGACGGTCGCGCTCTCCGCGTTCGCGCAGAGCACCGGGTACGTGATCGCCGCCCTCGGACCGCTGATGGTCGGCATCCTCTACGAGGCGACCGGCGGTTGGACGGCACCCATCGGGTTCCTGCTGGGCGCGCTCGCCGTGCAGACGACTGCGGGCATGGCGATCGCTCGTCCCCGTTACGTCGAGGACGAGTGACCGATCACTGCGGTCAGGAGGAAGCCGGCGTCGGTTCGCCGGCGACTGCCTCATCCACCGTCGGGTAGGTGTGCAGCACCTCGACCAGCCCGCTCACCTCGAGGATGCGCAGCACCCCGCGCTGCGGGGCGGCCAGTCGGACCACACCGCCAGCCTCGTCGCAGCTGTTCTTGGCGCGGACGAAGACCGACAGCCCCGTCGAGTCGCAGAACGAGACGTCCGCCAGGTCGAACACCAGCCGGTTGCGGCCCTTGTCGAGCAGGTCGGTGATCTGGTCCTGCAGCTGCGGTGCGGTGGCCATGTCCAGCTCGCCCGCGACCGACACGACGACCACGTCGCCGCGTTGTTCCGTGTGCACCGTCAACGACATTCGCCAGACCTCCTGTTATCGGGGGAACGGTATCCCAAGACCCGGGCCCGATGCAGAACGGGAGCCGTGATCCGGTGGCCATCGTCATTCCGTTGCTACGGGGCAAGTAGTTGATCAGCTCCCGGTGATAGAGTCCGCCCGGTCCAGGTCAAGGGGGTTCGAAATGGCGTTGAGCACCGAAGAAAGTGGTCGGCTCGTCGCGCTGCTCGGCGGGGAGGCCGACCGGGTCACGTCTCGGTGGACCGAGATCGTCACCAGTTCGTTGCGGGGCCGGTTGAGCCAGGCAGAGCTGCGCCGACAGGTGCAGGATCTGCACCGCGCGATCGTCACCACCGGCGAGCAGGGCACCATCGACCTGTCCGCCGACAGCGCCGGTGAACTGCGCGCCGCGCTCTCCGAGCTGTCAAGTGGTCGGGCCCGGCAGGGCTTCTCCGCCACCGAGACCACGATCAGCGTCTTCGCCCTGAAGGACGTGCTGGCCGAGCTGCTGCACGAGGCCGGCGGCCCGAGCGCGCTGCAGGACTACGTCGCCTTCTCAAAGCTCGTCGACGAGATGGGGCTCTACACCTTCGAGAGCTTCGTCCGCACCCGCGAGAGCCTGATCGCCGACCAGGCCGAGCAGCTGCTCGAGCTCTCCACGCCGGTGGTCAAGCTCTGGGAGGGTGTCGTCGCCGTCCCGCTCGTCGGCACCCTGGACTCGGCCCGGGCCCAGGTCGTCATGGAACGGCTGCTGCAGACCCTCGTCGACACCGGCTCGCCGTACGCGATCATCGACATCACCGGCGTACCGGCGGTGGACACGCAGGTCGCCCAGCACATCCTGAAGACCGTGGTGGCCGCCCGGTTGATGGGTGCCGACTGCATCATCTCCGGCATCCGGCCCCAGATCGCGCAGACCATCGTGGCGCTCGGCATCGAGTTCGGCGACATCGCCACCAAGGCGAGCCTCGCCGACGCGCTGCGGCACGTGCTGCGGCTCACCGGGGTGGAGACCGCCCGCCGCCAGCCGCGTAGGGACATCTGATGGAACGTGTGCCGATCCTCAAGATCGGTGACATCCTGCTCGTCTCCATCCAGCTGGACATGTCCGACCAGACAGCGGTCCAGCTCCAGGAGGATCTCGCCGAGCGGATCGTGGCAACCGGTTGCCACGGCGTCATCATCGACATCACCGCGCTGGACATCGTCGACTCCTTCGTCGGGCGGATGCTCTCCACCATCGCGTCGATCTCCAAGGTGCTCGACGCGGAGACGGTTGTCGTCGGGATGCGCCCGGCCGTCGCCATCACCCTTGTCGAACTGGGGCTGTCGCTCAACGGCATCCGTACCGCGCTGAACGTCGAGCGCGGCATGGAGTTGGTCGCGGCGGCCCGCGCCGACGAGCTCGATCTCCAGCTCGACGACGATCCGGACGCCGAGACGGCCACGCCGTGACCGCGGGCATCGACCTGGGCCACCCGCAGGCGCAGGCGATCCGGAGCGACGAGGACGTGGTGCGCGTCCGGCAACTGGTCCGCGCCGTGGCGGTGGCCGTCAAGCTGTCCCTCGTCGACCAGACCAAGGTGGTCACCGCCGCGAGCGAGTTGGCCCGCAACACCCTGGTGTACGGCGGCGGCGGTTCGGTCGAGGTGGCGGTCGTGGACAACGCTCGACGCAAGGGCGTGCAGATCGTGTTCGCCGACTCCGGGCCGGGCATCCCCGACCTCGACCTGGCGCTCACCGACGGTTACACCACCGGCGGCGGGCTCGGCCTCGGGCTCAGCGGCGCCCGACGCCTGGTCGACGAGTTCCAGATCGAGACGTCAGCGGAGACCGGCACCCGGATCACCGTCACCAAGTGGGCACGGTGAACGCCGACGCGGTCACCGACAGTGGCATCTGGTTCCGGGTCGAGGCCAGCAGCGCGGCGAGCGCCGTCCGGCGTGCCGCCGAACGTCTCGGCGCGCAGGTGGAGATGGGCGCGGCACGCATCGCCGACCTCGCCATCGTCGCCGCCGAGCTGACCAGCAACCTGGTCAAGCACGCCGACGAGGGTGTCCTGCTGCTCCGGCCGGTACGCCGCGCCGGGCAGGCCGGGGTGGAGCTGGTGGCCATCGACTCCGGGCCCGGCATGGCCGACCTGACCGTCTCGTCCCAGGACGGGCACTCCACCGCCGGCACCCTCGGCATCGGCCTGGGCGCCATCGTCCGGCAGGCAAGCTGGTTCGACGGATACTCGCTGCTCGGCCGGGGCACGGTCCTCGCCGTGCAGGTCTGGCCGGCCGAGGCTGCCCGGCCGTCCTGGGCCGAAGCCCTCACCCGGCCACTGACCGGCGAGACGGTCAGTGGCGACGGGTACGCCGTGCGCGTCGCCGACGGACGGCACCAGGTGCTTGTCAGCGACGGGTTGGGGCACGGCCCGCTGGCCGGGGCCGCCACCGACGCGGCGCTCGCCGCGTTCCGCGACGCCCCGGCCGGCCCACCGGCGACGGTGGTCGGCCACCTGCACCGGAGGATGTCGCACACCCGTGGTGCCGCGCTCGCCGTCGCCGAGCTGGCAGCCGAGACCGAGGTGCTGCACTACGCGGGCCTGGGCAACATCTCCGGCGTGGTCGTCGACGCCGACGGCCAGCGTCGCGGGCTGGTGTCGCTGCCAGGTATCGCCGGCCACCAACGGCCGACGATCCGGGAGTACGCGTACCCGTTCGCTTCCGGAGCCCGACTGGTGATGCACAGCGACGGGGTGGTCGACCGGTGGCGGTTGGCCGACTACCCGGGTCTGGCGGAGAAGTCGCCGCTGGTGATGGCGGCCACGCTGCTGCGCGACGCCGGTGTGCGGCGCGACGACGCCTGCGTACTTGTCGCGAGGTCCTGGGCATGAGCGACGAACCCGCGGCCCTGCCGCTGCTGCAGATGGCCCTGCGGGTCGAGCAGGACATCTTCGTGATCCGCCAACGAGGCCGCGAGGTGGCCGCGGTGGTCGGCCTCGAACACCAGGACCAGGTGCGGATCGCCACCGCGCTCAGCGAGGTGGCCCGGGATCTGCTGCGGACGACCGGGGGAGCGGACGTCACCTTCCACGTCGACGCGGGCGCCGACGGCCGGTTCCACCTGCGCGCCGACCTGGCACCGGTGACCCCGCTACCGGGTGACCGATACGAGCCGCAGTCCGGTGCGGTGTCCCGACTGGTCGACACGTTGAGCGTGTCGACCGTCGAGGGGGTTACGGTCGTGAGGATGTCCCGACGAGTCCCGGCCAACGCGCCGACGCCGACCACGGAGCGGCTCGCCGAGTTCCGCACCGAACTCGGCCGTACCGCGCCGGCCAGCGCGCTGGACGAACTGACCGTGCAGAACGGGCAGCTCATCGCCGCCCTCGACGAGGTGCGCAGCCAGCGCGACGAGCTGGCCGTGCTGAACGACGAGCTGGCCGAGACCAACCGCGGCGTGCTGGCCCTCTACAACCAGCTCACCGAGGAGCTGGAGGAGACCAACCGCGGCGTGGTCGCCCTCTACGCCGAGTTGGACGAGAAGTCGGCCCAGCTCCGTGCGGCAAGCGAGTCGAAGAGCCGGTTCCTCGCCAACGTGAGCCACGAGCTGCGGGCCCCGGTCACCGCGATCATCGGGTTGGGGCGGCTGCTCACCGACTCCGCCTCCGACCCGCTCACCGACGAACAGGGCCGCCAGGTCGACCTGATCCGTTCGTCCGCCGCGGACCTGCTCAACCTCGTCAACGAGCTGCTCGACCTGGCCAAGGCGGAGTCCGGTCGGATCGAGCCGGAGCTGACCGACGTCGACCTGCGCCCGGTCTTCGGTCAACTGCGCGGCACGCTGCGCGCGCTCGCCACCCGAGCTGAGGTGGAGCTGATCGTGGAGGAGCCCGCCGCGCCGGCCCTGCTGCGCACCGACGAGGTGCTGATCGGCCAGGTGCTGCGCAACCTGCTGCACAACGGGCTGAAGTTCACCGAGCGCGGCGAGGTGCGACTGCGGGCCAGCCAGCACGGCGACCGGTGGCAGTTCGAGGTCAGCGACACCGGGCCGGGCATCGCTCCGGAGCTGCACGACCGGATCTTCGAGGAGTTCTACCAGGTGCCGGGCGCCACCCGGGTCGGCGGCACCGGCCTCGGCCTGCCGTACGCCCGGCGGTTGGTGACGCTGCTCGGCGGGACGCTGGAGCTGACAAGCGCGGCCGGTCAGGGCAGCACATTCACAGTCTCCCTGCCCATCGGCGGGGCGTGACGGCGTGGACGGCATGCCGACAACCATCCTGGTGGTCGACGACAGTCGTACCAAGCGTTACCTGCTGGTCAGCTGGCTGACCCGGGCCGGGTTCACCGTGTTGGAGGCCGAGAACGGCGCCGACGCGTTGGCCCGGGTCGAGGTGGAGCGGATCGATCTGGTGGTCCTCGACGTCCGGCTGCCCGACCTGAGCGGGTACGAGGTCTGCGAACAGATCAAGGTGCGGCACCCGGCGATGCCGGTGATCCACGTGTCGGCACACGCCGTGGACGTGGCCGACCGCGCCCAGGGGCTGACCCGGGGCGCGGACGCGTACCTGACCGAGCCCATCGAACCGGAAGAGCTGATCGCCACCACCCGGGCGGTGCTGCGCTACTACCAGGCACGGCAGCGGGCCGAACTGCTCGCCGAGCGGCTGCTCGGGCTTGCCGACACGACAGTGTCGGTGCACGCCGCGCCGACCTTCGCGCGCCTGCTGGAGGCCGCCGCGGAGGGCGCCGCGCAGATCTTCAAGAGCCCGGCAGCGGTGATCGCCGAAACCTTCGACGGTGACTGTCTCGCGGGAATCTGCGCCGGTCCCGGCGCGGAGGCCGCAGTGGTGCCGTGGATCGTCGACGACACCGGAGTGCCGACCGGCCCCACGGTCCGGGTGGAGACCCCGGAGAACTGGACGTTGGTCGACTGGCCGGCGGGCGACACGGTGACCGTCGCCGCCGCCCGGCTGCGCGAGGACCGGGCCCCGCTGTACGTCGTGGTCCCGACCGTCACCCAGACCGCCCGGACCCCGGTGCTGGTGCAGCTCGCCCAGGCGGTGGCCGCCGCAGTGGAGGCACAACGCTCGTTCGACGAGGAGCACCGCATCGCGGTCACCCTCCAACGCAGCCTGCTCCCGCGCGGGCTGCCCTCGGTGGCCGGCCTCGACCTCGCGGTGCGCTACGAGCCGGCCAGCGCGCAGACCGAGGTGGGTGGCGACTTCTACGAGCTGGTGATGCTCGACGGGCACCTGCTGCTGGCGATCGGGGACGTGGCCGGCCACTCGCTGCACGCGGCGACAGTGATGGCCGAGCTGCGGCACGCGGTGCGGGCGTACGCGGTCGAGGGTCACCAGCCCGGCGAGATCCTGCACCGGGTCAACGAGCTGATGCGCACACTGCTGCCGAACGAGTTGGCGACGCTCTGCGTGCTGTTGCTGCACCCGCCGACCGGGCGGGTCCGGTTGGCGAGTGCCGGGCACCTTCCCCCACTGCTGATCATGGACGGCAAGGTCGAGTTCGTGCAGCACTCCGCGCCACTGCTCGGCGTCCGCGCCCCCCGGCCGGCCGACCTGGAGTTCGTGGTGCCGGCGGGGGCCACGCTCGTCTTCTACACCGACGGGCTGATCGAGCGACGGGACGCCACGATCGACGAGGGGCTTGCCGCGCTCGCCTCGGTCGCCGCGACTGTCGACGGTGACCTGGACCAGTTCTGCGCCCGACTGCTCGTGGAGTTGGCCCCGCCGGAGATCCAGGACGACGTCGCGGTGGTCGTCCTGCGCCGCCGTTGAGCTGTCCGCCCGGTCAGCCGTCCCGGCTCTCTCAGCGCACCGAGCGGGCGTACGCGGCGGGGGAGACCCCGGCCACGGCGGTGAAGTCGCGGACCAGGTAGGCCTGGTCGCTGTAGCCGAGGTCGGCGGCGAGGTCGGCCCAGCTCAGCGGGCCACCGGCGGCCTGTTCGACCGCCTCCTGGAGCCGGTAGCGGCGGATCACCCACTTCGGCCCGACCCCCACGTACTCCAGGAAGAGCCGCTGCAACCGGCGGACCGGGACGTCGTGCCGCGCGGCGAACTCGTCGACGCGCAGCACCGTCCGGTCGGTACGGATCGCCTCGGCCAGTCGGACGGCCTCGTCGGCCATCGGGCCCGGCTCCGGCCGCCACGCGGTGAGGAGGGCGTCCAAGGCCCGGCAACGCGCGTCGTCACCGGCCGCCGACGTCTGTGGTCCCGGGGGTACGCCCGCGTGCACCGGGATGTCCGGGCGGGTCAGCCGACCGGTGGGCAGCAGCACCCTGCGCCCGGTCAGCTCACTGACCTGGCGACGCCAGAACGCGTGGAAGCCGCCAGGGCGGAACTGCACCCCGGACACCTGGCCGGTGCCGTGGAGCGTGATCCGGAACAGGTGGCGGCCCACCCCGGCCACCTCGCCGGACTCGGGCCTGGCGCCGTTGCCGCCGTCGCTGCTGTTGCTGTCGTCGCCGTCACGTCGGAACACCACGTTCACCGCCGGGTGCGGCACGACCCGCTGCTCGAACGGCGCGCTCAACGCCCAGTCGATCAGCCAGTAGTGCTCGACCCACGGGCGCAGCCACTCCGCCGGCAGGTGCCGACGGAAGGACACCTCACGCAGCAGACGCCCGGGATCGAGAATCCCCCGGCTGTCGCCCCGCGGTCGCTGTCGCATTTGTTCAAGACCACCCTCATACGCTGGCCCTATGTCCACTCAGACTAGTCATCTGCTGGCCGCCGCCGCGCCACGAACCGTCGACGTGGTACGCGGCATCGCCGACGACCAACTCGACCTGCCCACGCCGTGCCGCGACTACGTGGTCCGTGACCTGCTCAACCACCTCTTCCAGGTGGTGGTCAACTTCCAGGGGCTGGCCACGAAGCAGCCGGTGGAGTGGGCCGAGAAGCCCGACCACCTCGGCGACGGCTGGCGGGATCGGTTCGAGGTGGAGACCTCCCGGTTGGTCGCGGCGTGGTCGGACCCGTCCACCCTGGAGGGCGTGTCGCCGGGCATGGGCATGCCGCAGACCGTCGTGGGCGGGATGGCCCTGCTGGACCTGACCGTGCACGGTTGGGACCTCGCGGTCGCCACCGACCAGCCGTACCACCCGGCTCCGGAGGCGGTGGCCGAGCTGCACAGCCTGGTCGAGCAGTTGGGCCCCACCGCCCGCAAGATGGGCGTCTTCGCCGACCCGCTGCCACCCCCCACCCCCACCTCCACCCCCCACTTGCCCCCCGACCTGACCCACCTCCTGACCCAAACCGGCCGCACCCCCACCTGGCCCCAAACCCCCTAACCCCACCCACCCCCACCCCACCTCCCCTGCACCTCCCCTGGTGATCAAGGGGTTTCGGTCAGATTTCGGCGCGCTGGTGACGGAAACCTCTTGATCAACCGAGTCCGGGCGGGGTGGGGGGTGGGGTGGGGTGGGTGGGTGTTGACTTGGGTATTCGCTGGGTGAATAGTGGGCGGGGTGTCCACGCCGCATGTTCTGCTCGGGTTGTTGGCTGGTGGCAGCCGGCACGGTTATGAGCTGAAGCGTGCGCACGACGAGCGGCTGCCACGGGCTCGGCCGTTGGCGTTCGGGCAGGTCTACGCCACTCTCGGCCGGCTCGAACGCGACGGCCTGGTGGCGACCGCCGGGCAGGATCGGGTGGCCGGTCCGGACCGCACGGCGTACGCGCTGACCGACCAGGGGCGGGACGCGCTGGACCAGTGGTTGTCCACTGTGGAGCCTCCCATGCCGTACGTGGCGAGCACGCTCTTCGCCAAGGTCGTGGTGGCGCTGCTGGTCGCCGACGTGGAACGGGCCCGGTCGTACCTGATGGCACAGCGCGCCGCGCACACGGCACGGTTGCGCGAGCTGACCGCGGTCAAGACCGACGTGGCCGCCACCCTCAGCGACGTGGTCGCGGCCGACTTCGCGATCGCCCACCTCGACGCGGATCTGCGGTGGCTGCACGCCACCCTGGGCCGGGTCGCCGACTGGCACCGGGAGGTGCATCCGTGACGCAACTCCAGGCTCGCGGCGTGGTCCGGGCGTACGGCCCGACGCCCGCTCTGCGCGGTGTGACGCTCGACGTGGCCGAGGGTGAGATCGTCGCCGTCACCGGCCCGAGTGGCTGCGGCAAGTCGACCCTGCTGCACTGCCTGGCCGGGATCCTCCGGCCGGACGCCGGCGAGGTCACCTGGCGCGGGCAGCGGATCGACACCTGGTCGGAGGCGGCCCGGTCCCGGCTGCGGCGCACCGAGTTCGGGGTGCTGTTCCAGTTCGGTCAACTGGTGGCCGAGCTGACCGCCGCCGAGAACGTCGCACTTCCTCTGCTCCTCGCCGGCACGGGGCGGCGAGAGGCACGGACGGCGGCGCTCAACTGGCTGGAACGGTTCGGGGTGGCCGAGGTGGCCGACGTCCGGCCGGGTGAGATGTCCGGGGGTCAGCAGCAACGCTGCGCGACGGCGCGGGCGCTGGTGACCGAGCCTCGGGTGCTCTTCGCGGACGAGCCGACAGGTGCACTGGACACGCTCACCGGCGAGCAGGTCCTCACCCAACTGGTCCGGCTCGCCCGCGAGCAGCGCACCGCAGTCGTGCTGGTCACGCACGAGCCGCGGATCGCCGCGTACGCCGATCGGGAGGTCGTGTTGCGCGACGGCCTGGTGGACCACAGCGGCCTGGGGCTGGACGTGCCGCTGGCCGGCGGTCTCCCCCGGTGAGGCCGACGACGCTGGTCCGTCTCGCGCTCGCCGGCACCCGCGCCGACACCGCCCGGGTGGTGCTCACGGCGCTCAGCGCCCTGCTGGCGACCCTGGCCGGGCTCGCGGCGCTGACCGTGTTGGCCATCCCCACACCTCTGGCGACGGATGAGAACCGGAACAGGTGGTCGGAGCAGTACCACAACGCTCTGCTGGTGGAGCCGGGGTTGCGCGGCGGCACGGCGTTCGCGCTGCTGATGCTGATGATTCCGGTGCTGGCGCTTGCCGGTCAGTGTGCCCGGCTCGGCGCTCCGGCACGGGACCGCCGGTTGGCCGCGCTGCGGTTGGCCGGCGCCACTCCGGGCCAGGTCACCAGGCTGGTTGTCGTGGAGACCGGCGTGGCCGCTCTGTTCGGCACGCTTGTCGGGCTGGGTGCCTATCTGGTCGGCCGGAGCCTGCTGCACCGCCCGGACGCCCGGGGTCAACTGGCCCTGCCCACCGACGTGCTGCCGTCGCCCGGCGCGGTGGCCGGTGTGGTGTTCGGTCTGCCGGTCGTCGCGGCGCTTGCCACCGCCCTGATGCTGCGTACGGTCACCACCAGCCCGCTCGGGGTGATTCGTAAGGCCGCCCGCGAGCGCGGGCCAGGCCCGTGGGCCGGGATCCTGATCGGGGTCGGCGTGGTCTCGTTCGCGCTCATCGACACGGCGCTGGCTCGGGTCGACGACCGGACGGAGGTGGCCTGGCTGGTGCCGCTGTTGTTCACGGTGGGTGCGTTGGCGGCGATGATCGGGGTGGTGGTCGGCACCGGCTGGATCTCGTACCGGTGTGGGGTGTTGCTGCGTCGGCACGCCCGCCGTGCCTCGGCCCTGCTCGCGGCGGGCCGGCTGATGGCCGATCCATGGGCTGGCAGCCGCACGTTCGCGGCGCTGCTCGCCGCCCTGATCTTCGGCGGGGGTGCGGCGGCCCAGCGCGCCTACTTCGCCACGAAGGACCAGATCGAGCGGGAGCAGAGCAGAATCGCCGGGGCGGACGGTGGCGCCAACCCGTTCTACCTGTCGACGATGGATCTTGTCGACGGCGCGATCGCCGTGGCCATCCTGATCGCGACGGGCGGCTTGATCGTCGCGCTGGTCGAGGGGATCGTTGCCCGACGCCGCGCCTACGCCGCACTTGTCGCCACCGGGGTGCCCCGCGCCACGCTTGGCCGTTCGGTGGCCTGGCAGGCGTTGCTGCCGGCCGTGCCGGCGATCCTGCTCGCGCTCACCGTGGGCACGCTGCTCGGCCGAGGCCTCGAAACGGAGGTGTCAGCGGGCGGCGGGTCGACGTTGATCTGCGAGGCCACGGCCGCGCTCTGCGACGACCCTGCCACCCAGGAGCAGTACTCCCGCATCGTGTACTACCCGGAGGTGCAGCGAGCCGTTCCCGTACCTCTGGAGCACCTGGCGTGGCTCGGCGCCGGCGCCCTGGCGGCGGTGCTGGTGACGGTCGGTGTCGGCCTGCTCTTCCTGCGCGCCAGCACGGCGCTGGACGAGCTGCGCACGACCTGAGCCGATCTGTGGCACCGGCTCACGCCCGGCCGAGGTCAGGCGGCGAGCAGGCCGGAGGAGAGCGCGATGAGCGTACCGACGACGGCCGAGCAGCAGCAGACGAGTAGGCCGGCGACCACGGCGAGGATCAGCCAGACCCGGCGATCCCGTGCCACCGCCGCCATGCTCGGTCGGCGGACCTCCTCGGCGGCTTCGCCGTCACCATCCGTCGCCTCGGTCACCCCGGAAGTCTAGGCCGTGACATCAGCCGCGATCCGCGAACACCAGCCACACGGCGTGCGGCGCCCAGAGCCGCCGGTGCTCGCGCCCGAGCGTGGACGAGGTCGTCTCCCCGCCGAGGAGACCACTGCCACGATCGGGCGCGAGCACGCCCACGGCGACCGGTCAGGCGCGGCCGATCCGGTCCAGGATCCAGGCGTTGATGAACGCCTCCTCGCGCCACGAGTCGTAGCGACCGCTCGGGCCGCCGTGCCCGGCACCCATCTCGGTCTTCAGCAGGTAGTCGCCGCCAGGTGCGACCGCCCGCAGCCGGGCGATCCACTTCGCCGGCTCCGAGTAGAGCACCCGGGTGTCGTTGAGGCTGGTCACCGCGAGGATCGCGGGATAGTCCACGGCGGCGACATTCTCGTACGGCGTGTAGGACTTCATGTACGCGTACACCTCGGGGTCGTCGAGTGGGTTGCCCCACTCCTCCCACTCGGTGACTGTCAGCGGCAGCGACGGATCGAGGATCGAGGTGAGCGCGTCCACGAACGGCACCTGCGCCACGATCCCGGTGAACGCGTCCGGCGCGAGGTTGGCCACCGCGCCCATCAGCAGACCGCCGGCCGAGGCCCCCCGGGCGACCAGCCGGTCGCTGGCCGTCCAGCCGGCCTTGACGAGGTGCCGGGCGCACGCCACGAAGTCGGTGAAGGTGTTCTTCTTGGCCAGCAGCTTGCCCTGGTCGTACCACCGTCGGCCCAGCTCACCGCCGCCCCGGATGTGCGCCACCGCGAAGACCACACCGCGGTCCAACAGGGACAGTCGGGCCACCGAGAACCACGGGTCCATGCTTGCCTCGTAGGAGCCGTAGCCGTACAGCTCGCAGGGTGCCGAGCCGTCCCGGGGGGTGCCGACGCGGCAGACCACCGAGATCGGCACCCGGGTGCCGTCGTCGGCGAGCGCCCAGTCGCGGTGCTGCTCGTACTCGGCCGGGTCGTACGGTCGCCCGTCGGGGCCGGGCAGCACCGGCTTCTGCTTGAGCAGCACCATCTGCCGGGTGACGAGGTCGTAGTCGTACACCGAGTCGGGGGTGATCAGGGAGGAGTAGCGCAGCCGGACCTGGCCGGTGCGGTACTCCGGGTTGGCGTCCAAGCCGACGCTGTACAGCGGCTCGGGGAAGTCGATGTCGTACCCGTCGTCGCTGCCCACCGGTAGGACCCGCAGCCCGGTGAGCCCGTCGGTGCGCAGCGACACCACCAGGTGGTTGGCGAAGGCGTCGACGGCCTCCAGTCGGGTGCCGGGGGTGTGCTCGATCAGCGGCACCCAGTCACCGGGTACGTCGGCCGAGGTGAACGCCAGCGCGAAGTCCTCCGCGCCGTCGTTGTGCAGGATCAGGAAACGGTGGCCGTGGTGCTCCACCGTGTATTCGATGCCCTGCCGGCGGGGCGCGATCACGGCCGGCGCGCCGGTCGGGTTGCCGGCGGGGATCACCAGCACCTCGCTCGTCACCTTGCTGTGCACGTCGATGAGGATGAACTTCTCCGAGCGGGTGAGCTCCACGCCCACCCAGAACCGCTCGTCGTCCTCCTGGTGGACCACCACGTCGTCGGCGGCGGCCGAGCCGACGGTGTGCCGCCAGACCCGGTTCGGCCGCCACGCGTCGTCCACAGTGACGTAGAACAGCACCGAGGCGTCGGCCGACCAGGCGGTGCCGTAGAACGTGTCGGGCACCTCGTCCGGCAGCAGCTCGCCGGTGCTCAGGTCCTTGACGCGCAGGGTGAACCGCTCGTCACCGGAGAAGTCGGTGGAGTAGGCCAGCCAGCGGCCGTCCGGGCTGACGTCGAACGCGCCGAGCGAGAAGAAGTCGTGCCCCTCGGCCAGCTGGTTGCCGTCGAGCAACACCTCTTCGCCGTCGAGCGGAGCGCCGTCGGCGCTGACCGGCGGGTCGGTCTCGCCGTCGCGGACCGCCCGACGGCACTGCACTCCGTACTGTTGTCCCTCGACCGTCCGGGTGTAGTACCAGTGCCCGCCCTTACGGGTCGGCACGGACAGGTCGGTCTCCTGGGTGCGTCGGCGAGTCTCCTCGAACAGGGCGGCGCGCAGGTCGGCGAGGTGTGCCGTCCGCACGTCGGTGTACTCGTTCTCGGCGGTCAGGTAGGCGATCGTCTCCGGGTCGTCCTTGGCGGCGAGCCAGGCGTACTCGTCGACGACGGTGTCGCCGTGGTGGGTGCGCTCGCTTGGCACCCGCTTCGCCGCGGGCGGGGCAGTCTCGGTGGTCACGGCGGCCACGTTACCGGCCGGCGACCGCCGTGCGCCGTACCAGCGGCATCCCGATACTCGCCACCACCGCTTTCGAACACATGTACGATGGCCGGCATGGCGGCAGCAGCGAGTTCCCTCGGCCGGTCCGGAGCCCTCGAGATCACCCGGCGGTTGGCGGCGATCTGCGGCCCACCCTTCTCACGGCTCGCCGGGCCGGCCGACGAGGTGGCCGGGCGACCGGCGCGCTGGGTGGCCGTCCCGGGCGGCCCGCACGCCGCCGCCGAGGTGCTGCGGCTGGCCGCCGTGCACGACCTGGCGGTGGTGCCCCGAGGCGCGGGCACGAAGATCGACTGGGGTGCCGCTCCCGTCCAGGTCGACATCCTGCTCGACACCGGCCGGCTGGCCGGCATCGGTCACGACCCGGTCGACTCGCTGGTGACCGACGTCGGGGCCGGCACCCCGCTGCGGGCGGTGCAGGCCACCCTGGAGCGCACCGGGCAACGGCTCGCGATGGACGCCCCCTCACCCGGCGCGACCCTGGGCGGCGTGCTCGCCGCCGGCGAGGCCGGCCCGCTGCGCCACCGCCACGGCAGCCCCTGCGACCAACTGCTCGGTGTGCGCTACCTCGCCGCCGACGGCGAGCTGGTGAGCGTCGGCGGCGGCGCGCCCGGTCTCGACCTGGCCCGCCTGCTCTGCGGCTCGCAGGGCGGGCTCGGTGTGCTGGTCTCGGCGAGTCTGCGGGTGCAGCCGGTGCCGGCGAGCCGCCTCTGGGTGTCCCGCCCGGTGTGGACGCCGTTGGAGGTGCACGACCTGGTCCGGACGATTCTCGCCGCCCGGCTGGAGCCGTCGGCAATCGAGCTGGACCTGCCCGGCGGCACGCCGCGCCCCCGCACTCCGTTCCCGCCCGGTCACCCGGCGGCCACCGCCCGGGAGCGTCATCCATCGATGTCCGGCCGAGCCGGTGCCCCGTCCCGGGCGGGCAGTCTGGTGGTGCTGCTGGAGGGCGGCCCCGCCGAGGTGAACGAGCGCGCCGAGCGGCTTGTCGGCCTGCTGCACGGGGAGGCGACGATCGCGCACTCCGCGCCGACGTGGTGGCGGCGCTACCCGTTCGCGCCAGGAGACACGGCGCTGCGTCTGGAGGTCCCGATCGGCGACCTGCACGCCGCCGTCTACGCGCTCCGCGACGCGGCCGGCGCGCCGGTGCCGGTGCGCGGGTCCGCCGGGCTGGGCACGGTGCACGCGGCGCTGCCCGGGGCACTGGAACCCGAGCGGGTGGCGTCCATCCTGGCCGCCGTGCGTGGCGTGCTGCTGGCCCGGCAGGGCCGCTGCGTGGTGGTCTCCGCTCCGGCGGCGGTCCGCCAGGCCGTCGACCTCTGGGGCGAGCTGGCCGGTCTGGCCCAACTGCGGGCCGCGAAGCGACACCTGGACCCGGAGCATCGACTTGCCCCCGGGCGGCTCCCCGGCGGCCTGTGAGGCCGGCCCGGTCAGTCCATCCACCACCTGTGCATGTCGATCAGTGGCGGGGTGAAGCGCGCCACCAGCACCAGCAGGCCGCCAACCGCGCCGACCAGGAGCAGCGTCCTCGTCGCGCGGGGCAGGGAAGCGCGCTCCCGGGCGGCAAGTGCTCCAGCGACGATCGCCAACGGCAGCGCGAGCACCGCACCCGCCACGTAGAGCATCCCGACCACGGCATAGAGCCAGAAAAACGGGATCAGCCCAGCCATCCCGAACGGGATCACGTCCTTCGGGTCGTACGCGCCGGTCAGCATCTCGGCCGGGCCGACACCGGCGGTCGCCATCCGGCCCAGGTACAGCAGAAGCACGGCGAGGAACGCGCCGATGGTCGCGAGCTGCGCCACTATCACCGCCCGGACCACCGGCCGCGAGTAGTACGACGAGACCTGCGCGACGCTCGACATGGACGTCAATCTACCGAGGACACCCGAGAATTGGCGGCCCGGTGGGAAGGTGCCCACCGCGTTCCCCTCCGTAGAGGCGGATTCGGTAGTGAGCGATATACCTCAGAGTCATATTCATACCTCTGAGGTATATCGCTCAACAGCACACCGACGTGGCGGGCCACCCGTACGGCTCGTCGAGTCAGGATCAACGGTGGCTCACCGCCGCCGAGGCGACCCGAGACCCGGAGACGGCGCGGCGGTCAGGTCGCGTCGTTGCGGAGCACCAGCACGGCGATGTCGTCCCGGGGTGGCTCGACCGAGAAGTTGATCGCCGCGGCGCGCAGCCGGGCGGCCACCACGTCGGCCGAGTAGCCGGCCAGCGGCGCGGCGGCGTCCCGTAGCCGGTCGGTGCCGAACAGCTCCCGGCCGCGCCGCCGCTCGGTGACGCCATCGGTGTAGAAGATCAGCGAGTCGCCAGGTGCTAGCGCGATCTGCGCGGCCGGCGAGGTGATCGTGTCGAGCAGGCCGAGCGCGGTGCCGCCGGTGCCGACGAACCCGGCGCCGCCCGCCCCGGCCAACAGCACCGGCCGGTCGTGCCCGGCGAGGTGCAGCGACACGTCCAACTGGTTGCCCTGGCCCGGCCCGACCGCCGCCAGCGCCAGCGTGCAGTAACGACCGCCACCGCGCTCGACAAGCGTCTCGTTGAGCCGCGCCAGCGCCTCCGGCAACGGTTTGCCGTCGCCGACAAGCACCCGGATCACGTCCCGGACCAGCCCGGTCACCGCAGCGGCCTGGACACCCTTGCCGGAGACGTCGCCGATCACCACCAACCAGCGCCCGTCGGGCAGCGGCACCACGTCGTAGAAGTCGCCGCCCACCTCGGCGTCGTCACCGGTCGGGACGTACTCGGCGGCGAACCCGATCCCGTCCACGACCGGCAGCACCGGCGGCAGCAGCGACTGCTGGAGCGTCTGCGCCACACGGCGGCGTTCGGCGTGGATCCGGGCGTTCTCGATGGCCAACGCGGCCCGTCGGGCGACGTCCTCCAACACGGCGACCTCGTCCGGGTCGTGCCGGTGCCGCTGATGCCGACCCACCGCCAGGGTGCCGAGCCGCTGCCCGCGGGCGATCAGCGGAACCGCGAAACCCTCCATCGGCCCGCCGAGCGGGATCTGCGCCGCGCTGCGGGACGCCTCACGCAGCCGGGCCTGGACCGAATCCGGCCCGGTCTCGGCAAGCACCTTGTGCAGCTGCGGAAGCATCGACTCGTCGGCGTGGCTGGCCGCCGCCAGCCGCAGCCGGCCCCACTCGTCGGTGGTGTGCACCGCGCACCACTGACCGAGTCGCGGCACCACCAGCTGCGGCACCAGCGCCATGGTCAGGTCGACGTCCAACGACTGGGCCAACAACTCGCTCGCCTCGGCCAGGAACGTCAGCCACACCTGCCGGCGGAGGTCAGCTCGGCGCAGCCGGTCGTTCTCCAGGTGCAGCGAGAGCCGCTCGGCGGTGAGCACCGCCAACGGTTGGGCGTACGCCGACGGCGCGGCGTCCAACTCCAACTCCCCGGCGTACGGGCGGTGCACGGTCAGCGGTACCCGCAGCAGCTCACTGTCGGGGCGCGGCGGTCGGCCGAAGCGGGCCAGCACCCGGCGGCCCTGCCCGTCGCCCCGGTCCAGGCGGATCGTGCCGCCGGCCGCGCCCACCAACTCGGCGACCCGGCTGAGCAGACTTGTGGCGAAGTCGGGCAGCGGGTCGTCCCCGTACAGGTCGGGGGTGGTCTGCATGAGTTCGCTCATCGCGCTGGCGCTCGGCGCGGATTGATCGGTGCTGGTCTGCGGGCCGGCGCTCGCCGGTGTCGACCCGCCGGCGGTGTCGGGCGGGTCGGCGCCGGGGCGGTCCAGCCGGAACCAGACGCCCTTTCCGGTGGGCAGGTACGTGGTGCCCCAGCGGCTGGCGAAGTGGTCGACGAGCAGCAGGCCCCGACCCCGTACCGACACCTCGTTGATCTCGGCGGAGTCGTTGCGGTCGCCGACGGTCAGCTCGTCGCCGGAGCCGGGGGCGAAGTCGGAGACGGTGACGGTCAGCCCGATCTCGTCCGCGACGACCTCGATGTCCAACTCGGTGCGGGCATGCTCGACCGCGTTGGTGGTCAACTCGGTGGTGAGCAGGAGCGCCTCGTTGGCCAGCTCGTCCAGGTGTGACTCGGTCAACACCGAGCGGACCACGGCGCGGGCGGCGGCCGGCGTACGGCGGTCGGCGGGCAGCCGGACACGCCGGACGGCCCCGTCCCGGGCCCCGGCCGTCGCGGGCCCCGCCTCGGCTGACACCCCCGTATCCTCCACCGTCGCCCGGCCGGGTGCCAAGCCGATCACCCGATCGCGGGCTGTCGCGTCGCTCAGCGGCGTAACGGTCGACGGGTCGAAACGACAGGCGCGGGAGCCGCGCGAGGTTTGCGGTGCGCCGTGCCGGATCGACGCCGATCGGGCGGGTCGAGGGAGCGATCGATGCCACCTGGCGGGTCGCGCACCCTGGCACCACGGCGCGCGCGGGCACAATATGGGGTGCCGGTGTGTCCGCACGGACCGGCGCCCCCCGAGTTGAGCGAGGAATGATGACCACGGCGAAGCAGTCGGTGGCGGATCCGTCCGCGCCCGACCACGAGGCGCTCCTCGGCGAGCTGACCGAGGCACTGCGACGGATCGGTCGCGGCGACCTGAAGGTCCGGCTTCCCCGCCGCGCGGGCGCGGCCGGTGAGGTGGCGGACGCCTTCAACGAGGTGGTCTCGCTCCAGGAGCGGCAGTACCTCGACCTGCGGCGGATCAGCCGGATCGTCGGTCGCGACGGCCGGCTCACCGAACGGCTCGACGACGAGGGGCTGGACGGCTCCTGGGCGGAGGGGCAGCGGGCCATCAACTCGCTCATCGACGACCTGGGTCGACCCACCACCGAGATCGCCCGGGTGATCGTGGCGGTCGCCGACGGTGACCTGTCCCAGCACATGGCGCTGGAGATCGACGGTCGGCCGCTGCGCGGTGAGTATCTGCGCATCGGCCGCACGGTGAACACGATGGTCGACCAGCTGTCGTCGTTCTCCAACGAGGTCACCCGGGTGGCCCGTGAGGTGGGCACCGAGGGCAAGCTTGGTGGCCAGGCCGACGTGCGGGGCGTCGCCGGCACCTGGAAGGACCTCACCGACTCGGTCAACACGATGGCGTCGAACCTGACCGGCCAGGTGCGGTCGATCTCGCAGGTCGCGACGGCGGTGGCCAAGGGCGACCTGTCGCAGAAGATCACGGTCAGTGCGCGTGGTGAGGTGGCCGAGCTGGCCGCCACGATGAACTACCTCACCGACACGCTGCGGCTCTTCGCCGAGCAGGTGACCCGGGTGGCCCGTGAGGTGGGCACCGAGGGCAAGCTGGGCGGGCAGGCCGAGGTGCCGAACGTGGCGGGCACCTGGAAGGACCTGACCGACAGCGTCAACTCGATGGCGTCGAACCTGACCGCCCAGGTCCGCAACATCGCGCAGGTCTCGACGGCGGTGGCGCGCGGCGACCTGTCGCAGAAGATCACGGTGGCGGCGCAGGGCGAGATCCTGGAGCTGAAGGACACCGTCAACACGATGGTGGACCAGTTGTCGTCGTTCGCCGACGAGGTGACGCGGGTGGCCCGTGAGGTGGGCATCGAGGGCAAGCTCGGCGGCCAGGCCCAGGTGCGCGGCGTCTCCGGCACCTGGCGTGACCTCACCGAGAACGTCAACCAGTTGGCCGGCAACCTGACCAGCCAGGTCCGCAACATCTCCCAGGTCTCGACCGCGGTGGCCAAGGGCGACCTGTCGCAGAAGATCACCGTGGACGCCCAGGGCGAGATCCTGGAGCTGAAGAACACCGTCAACACGATGGTGGACCAGTTGTCGTCGTTCGCCGACGAGGTGACCCGGGTGGCCCGTGAGGTGGGCACCGAGGGCAACCTGGGCGGTCAGGCGCAGGTCAAGGGCGTCAGCGGTACGTGGCGGGACCTGACCGACAACGTGAACTCGATGGCGTCGAACCTGACCAGCCAGGTCCGGAACATCGCCTCGGTGACCACGGCGGTGGCGAAGGGTGACCTGTCGCAGAAGATCACGGTGGACGCGCGGGGCGAGATCCTGGAGCTGAAGTCGACTGTCAACACGATGGTGGACCAGTTGTCGTCGTTCGCCGACGAGGTGACCCGGGTGGCCCGTGAGGTGGGCACCGAGGGCAAGTTGGGCGGGCAGGCGCAGGTCCGCGGGGTCGCCGGCACCTGGCGCGACCTGACCGACAACGTGAACTCGATGGCCTCCAACCTGACCGCCCAGGTGCGGAACATCGCCCAGGTCTCCACGGCGGTGGCGAAGGGTGACCTCTCGCAGAAGATCACGGTGGACGCGCGGGGCGAGATCCTGGAGCTGAAGTCGACCGTCAACACGATGGTGGACCAGTTGTCGTCGTTCGCCGACGAGGTGACCCGGGTGGCCCGCGAGGTGGGCACCGAGGGCAAGCTCGGTGGTCAGGCGCAGGTGAAGGGCGTCTCCGGCACCTGGCGCGACCTCACCGACAACGTGAACTCGATGGCCTCCAACCTGACCAGCCAGGTTCGCAACATCGCCTCGGTGACCACCGCCGTGGCGAAGGGCGACCTGTCGCAGAAGATCACCGTGGACGCCCAGGGCGAGATCCTGGAGCTGAAGTCGACCGTCAACACGATGGTGGACCAGTTGTCGTCGTTCGCCGACGAAGTGACGCGGGTGGCCCGCGAGGTAGGTATCGAGGGCAAGCTCGGTGGTCAGGCGCAGGTGAAGGGTGTCTCCGGCACCTGGCGGGACCTCACCGAGAACGTCAACCAGCTCGCCTCGACGCTTACCACGCAGTTGCGGGCCATCGCCCAGGTGTCCACCTCGGTGACCCGCGGCGACCTGACCCAGCGGATCGCGGTCAAGGCGCAGGGCGAGGTCGCCGAACTGAAGGACAACATCAACCAGATGATCGTCACCCTCCGGGAGACGACCAAGAAGAACGCCGAGCAGGGTTGGCTGGACTCCAACCTGGCCCGGATCGGCGGCCTGTTGCAGGGCCAACGTGACCTCGGCGAGGTCTGCCGCATGATCATGACGGAGGTGACTCCGCTCGTCGACGCCCAGCTCGGCGCCTTCTTCCTGGCCGACGACACCGACGGCAGCATGCGGCTGAGGTTGACCTCCTCGTACGGGTACGTGGCGCGCGGGCACGACGTGACCTTCGGGCCGGGTGAGGGGCTGGTCGGGCAGACCGCGCTGTCCCGGCGCACGATCCGGGTCAGCGCCTCCCCGAACAGCCGGCTCACCCTGCGCTCCGGGCTGGCCGAGACACCGCCGTCCGACCTGGTGGTGCTCCCCGTGCTGTTCGAGGGCGAGCTGCTCGGGGTGATCGAGTTCGCGAGTGTGTCGGCCTTCTCCGAGCTGCACCTGTCGTTCCTGGAGCGGCTGGTGCTCACCATCGGCATCGCGGTCAACACGATCCAGGCCAACAGGCGTACGGAGGAGCTGCTGGCCCAGTCGCAGCGGTTGGCGCACGAGATGCAGGAGCAGTCGGCGGAGTTGCAGCGCACCAACGCCGAGCTGGAGGAGAAGGCCACGCTGCTGTCCGAGCAGAAGGGCAACATCGAGACGAAGAACCGGGAGATCGAGCTGGCGCGGCTGGGCCTCGAGGAGAAGGCGCAGCAGTTGACCCGGGCGTCGGCGTACAAGTCGGAGTTCCTGGCCAACATGAGCCACGAGCTGCGGACCCCACTGAACTCGCTGCTGCTGCTGGCCCGCCTGCTTGCCGAGAACTCGGAGCAGAACCTCAGCCCGAAGCAGATCGAGTTCGCCCGTACCATCCACGGCTCCGGCTCCGACCTGCTGCGCCTGATCGACGACATCCTCGACCTGTCCAAGATCGAGGCGGGTCGGATGGACGTCGAGCCGACCGAGATCCGCTTCACCGAGCTGCGCGGCTTCGTCGAGCAGGCGTTCGCGCCGCAGGCTGAGGAGAAGAACCTGGACTTCCAGGTGCGGGTGAGCAAGGAGCTGCCGCCGGCGTTGGTGACCGACGCGCAGCGGTTGCAGCAGATCCTGCGCAACCTGCTCTCCAACGCGGTGAAGTTCACCGACAACGGTGCGGTGACGCTGCGGATCGCCCCGGCCGCCGACAACGCGGTCTTCGACGTCCCGGCGCTGACCAACGCCCAGCAGGTGATCGCGTTCACCGTGATCGACACCGGGATCGGCATCTCCGACGACAAGCTGTCGATCATCTTCGAGGCGTTCCAGCAGGCCGACGGCACGACCAGTCGCCGGTACGGCGGCACCGGCCTGGGCCTGTCGATCAGCCGTGACCTGGCCCGTCTGATCGGCGGCACCATCACCGTCTCGTCCGCGCCCGGCCAGGGCTCGACCTTCACCCTGTTCGTGCCGCAGGTGCTGGCCCCGGACGCCGTGGTCGCGCCGCAGACGCCGTCCCCACAGCGCGCTGGCCTGCCGTCGTCGCTCTTGATGCCGCCACTGGAGCTGCTGCCGGAGCGGCCGGAGGCACCGGCCACCCGTCAACTGGACGGCGCCACGGTGCTGATCGTGGACGACGACGTTCGCAACGTCTTCGCCTTGACCAGCGCGTTGGAGCTGCACGGGATGACCGTGCTGTACTCGGACAACGGGGCGGACGGTGTCCGCCTGCTGGCCGAGCACCCGGAGGTGGACATCGTGCTGATGGACGCCATGATGCCGGACCAGGACGGTTACGAGACCACCCGCCAGATTCGCCGCAACCACCGGTTCGCCGACCTTCCGGTGGTCTTCCTGACCGCGAAGGCGATGCCTGGCGACCGCGAGTCGGCGCTCGCCGCCGGGGGCAGCGACTACATCACCAAGCCGGTCGACCTGGACGACCTGATCGAGTTGATGTCGTCCTGGATCAACGGCAGCCGGACCGAGGAGACTTCGTGACCCAGATGGCCAAAGCGCTGCTCGTGGACGACCGGCGGCAGAATCTGACGGCCCTGGAGGCCATCCTCCAGGGCCTGCCGGTCCAGTCCGTGGCGGTGGAGAGCGGCGAGGCGGCGCTCAAGCAGCTGTTGGTGGACGACTTCGCGGTGATCCTGCTGGACGCGCAGATGCCGGACATGGACGGCTTCGAGACGGCGAGCCACATCAAGCGCCGCGAACGGACCCGGCACGTGCCGATCATCTTCCTCACGGCCGCCGACCGCGACGCCCAGCTCGCCCTCCGCGGCTACCAGGTGGGCGCGGTGGACTACCTCACCAAGCCGTTCGACCCGTGGGTGCTGCGGGCCAAGGTGTCGGTCTTCGTCGAGCTGTGGGTGAAGACCCGGCAGTTGGCCACCCAGTCGGACCTGGTCCGGGAGCGCGACACCCAGTGGCGTCGGCTCACCGACGCGGTCGACGAGGCGACCGCGCTGCTCCGCTCGGACGACCCGGAGGTCCGCGACCGAGCGGTAGGACTGCTCGAACAGGCCCGCTGGGGCAACACCGCCTGACGGGGCGGGGCGGCTCAGCCGGCGGGCTGGTCGTTGCGGATCATCAGGGCGCTGCGGAGGCCGGTGATGTCGAGCACCCGGATCAGGAAGTCGCCCACGTGCGTCAGCATCAGCAGGCTCTGCGCGTGACTGGCCTTGCGGCTGAGCACGACAAGGGTGCCAAGCCCCTGCGAGTCGCAGAAGGTGACGCCGCCGAGGTCGAGCACGATGCGAGGGGGCGGGTCGGCCAGCACCTCGTTGACGACGGTGGAGAGCTGCGCCGCCGTGAGCATGTCGATCTCACCGGCCAGGCGCAAGACTGCTTCGTCGCCCGTCCGGTGTAGCGTGATGGACAGTTCGGCACGATCCACCCGGTCAGCCTAGCGCGATCCGACCGACCTGGCCTGTCGAGGCCGTGAGCCGTCGCCGTCCAGGCCACAGGGGCCCCGGGCCGGTGCCGCTGACCGGCGCGGGTTGATGGGGTGAGCCGGGTAACCCGACCACGGGGTGGCTGCTGGTTGACCGTCCGGCGCTGTCACAATGGCGGCATCGTGACCGACATCTTTCCCGCCGGATCCGGCCGCTACCCAGCCGATGCGCCGGCCTCCGAGGCCCTGTTCGACCGCGCCCGCGCCATCGTGCCGGGCGGGGTGAACTCCCCTGTGCGCGCCTTCCAGGCGGTCGGCGGCACCCCGCGTTTCATGGTCCGTGGCGAGGGCCCGTGGCTGTACGACGCCGACGGTCGCCGCTACGTCGACCTGGTCTGCTCCTGGGGTCCGCTGATCCTCGGGCACGCCCACCCGGAGGTGGTGGAGGCCGTCCAGGCCGCGGCGGCCCGGGGCACCAGCTTCGGCACGCCCACCCCTGGCGAGGTGGAGCTGGCCGCCGAGATCGTCGCCCGGACCCCGGTCGAGCAGGTCCGCCTGGTCAACTCCGGCACCGAGGCGACCATGTCGGCGATCCGGCTGGCCCGCGGCTTCACCGGCCGTTCGAAGGTCGTCAAGTTCGCCGGCTGCTACCACGGCCACGTCGACGCTCTGCTCGCCGCCGCCGGCTCCGGCGTGGCCACCCTGGGCCTGCCCGACTCGCCAGGCGTCACCGGCGCGGCGGCCAGCGAGACGATCGTCCTGCCGTACAACGACATCCGGGCCGTCGAGGAGGCGTTCGCCGCCGAGGGCCCGCACATCGCCGCGGTGATCACCGAGGCCGCCGCCGGCAACATGGGCGTGGTGGCTCCCCGCGACGGCTTCAACCAGCAGCTCGCCCGGATCGCCCACGCGCACGGCGCGCTGCTGGTGGTGGACGAGGTGATGACCGGGTTCCGGGTCTCCCGCTCCGGGTGGCACGGCCTCGACGCCTCCGACGCCGACCTGTGGACGTACGGCAAGGTCATGGGTGGTGGCCTGCCCGCCGCGGCGTTCGGCGGGCGGGCGGACATCATGGCGCGGCTCGCGCCGGCCGGCCCGATCTACCAGGCCGGCACCCTCTCCGGTAACCCGCTGGCCTGCGCCGCCGGCCTGGCGACCCTGCGGCTCGCCGACGACGCGCTCTACCAGCGCCTCGACGACACGGCCGCCGTCGTGGGCAAGCTGGCGTCCGACGCGTTGGCCGCCGCCGGGGTCCCGCACCGACTGTCGTACGCGGGCAGCATGTTCTCGATCTTCTTCACCGACGCCGACGTGGTCGACTACGACAGCGCGCGCACCCAGCAGGTGCCGGCGTTCAAGGCGTTCTTCCACGCGATGCTCGCCGCCGGGGTGTACCTGCCGCCGAGCGCGTTCGAGTCGTGGTTCGTGTCGGCGGCGCTCGACGACGCCGCTCTGGAGCACATCGCGGCCGCGCTGCCCACGGCGGCGAACGCGGCGGCGGCAGCTAGTCACGGGGGTTAGCGTGAGCGCGAGGAGTGAGCCGATCTTGCGAGCCCCGCAGTCGGGAACAAAGGGGGCGAGGTCTTGAGCAAGACGGTGGTTCACGTGCTGCGGCACGGTGAGGTGCACAACCCGGACCAGATCCTCTACGGCCGGCTGCCCGGTTTCCGCCTGTCCGAGCTGGGCGTGCAGATGGCCAAGGCCGCGGCGGAGGGCCTGGCCGAGCGGGAGATCGTGCACGTGGTGGCCAGTCCGCTGGAGCGCGCCCAGCAGACCGCCGAGCCGATCGCCGCCCAGTTCGGGCTGCCGGTCGGGGTGGACGAGCGGCTCATCGAGAGCGCCAACTGGTTCGAGGGCAAGAAGGTCTCCCCGGGGGACGGGTCGTTTCGCGACCCGCGCAACTGGTGGGTGCTGCGCGACCCGGTGACGCCGTCCTGGGGTGAGGCGTACCGGGTGATCGCCGAGCGGATGTTCGCCGCCGTGCACGCCGCCCGGGTCGCCGCCGAGGGGCGCGAGGCGGTGCTGGTGTCGCACCAGCTCCCGATCTGGACACTGCGCCGTCACGTCGAGCGCAAGCGGCTCTGGCACGACCCACGTAAGCGGCAGTGCGGGCTGGCGAGCCTCACCTCGTTCCACTTCGACGGCGCGAAGGTGGTGGGCATCGGCTACAGCGAGCCGGCCGCGCACCTGATCGCTCTCTCCGCGACAGCCCGGACGGCCAAGGGGGCCTGATGAACGCCCGGAGGTGGACCGCCGGTCTTCTCGCCGCCGTCGCCGCGGCGGCCCTCGTCGGCTGCACGTCGTCGAAGGGGCAGGAGAAGACCTGTACGACGACCACCGACGGGATCTTCGAGTGCGCCCCCGACCAGCGCTCCGCACCACCGAAACTCGCCGGTGAGCTGCTCCTCGGCGGCAGCTACGACGTGAGCCAGGCTCGCGGGCAGGTGGTCGTGGTCAACTTCTGGGGTTCCTGGTGCGCGCCGTGCCGCGCCGAGGCGGACGACCTGGAAGCCGTCTACCAGGCCACCAAGGGTTCCGGGGTGAGCTTCCTCGGCATCAACGTCCAGGACCAGCGGGACAAGGCCAAGGCGTTCGAGCAGGGCCGGGTCACCTATCCGAGCCTCTTCGACCCGGCCAGCCGGCTGGCGCTCGACCTGGACATCCCGCCGAACACCGTCCCGGCGACAGTGGTGCTGGACCGGGAGGGCCGGATCGCCGCGGTGATCCGCGCGGCCGTCAAGCAGGAGGGCCTGCAACCGATCGTCGAACGGATCGCCGCCGAGAAACCGGCGTCGAACTGATGGGCGAGACCTTCCGGAATCTGGCGCTGAGCGGGCCACTGCTGCTCGCCATCGGCGCGGCGGCGCTCGCCGGCCTGGTCAGCTTCCTGTCCCCGTGCGTGCTCCCGCTCGTCCCCGGTTACCTGTCGTACGTGACAGGCCTGGCCGGGGCCGACCTGGAGGGCCGGCGGGCTCCGGCGGACCCGGCAACCGGCGGCGCCGGCGGTGTCGCGGTAAAGGAGCGGACCGCGACAGCGGCAGTCAAGGGTCGGGTGCTCGCCGGGACGCTGCTCTTCATCGGCGGCTTCACCGTCGTGTTCGTTGCCACCGCGATCCTCTTCGCCGGCATCGGTCGGGTCTTCTTCGACTACGAGCGCGAACTACAGATCGTCGTTGGCCTGCTGATCATCGTGGCGGGGTTGAGCTACCTCGGGATGATCCCCGCCCTGCAACGGGAGTTCCGGATCTCCCGGCTGCCGTCGGCCGGGCTGCTCGGTGCGCCGGTCTTCGGGGCGGTCTTCGCGCTCAGTTGGGTGCCCTGCACCGGCCCGACCCTCGGCGCGGTGATGGGCATGGCCACCGCGAGCGGCCAGAGCGACCGCGCCGTGGTGCTCGCGGTGGCGTACTGCCTCGGGCTGGGGATACCGTTCGTCGTCTTCGGGCTGGGCTTCGAACGCCTGCTCGGGGTCTTCCGCGCCGTCCGGCGCAACAGCCGCTGGGTCACCCGGGTCGGCGGTGCTCTGCTCATCCTGATCGGCCTGGCGCTTGTCACCGGCGGATGGCAGAGCTTCGTGATCTGGTTGCAGACCACCGTCGGGGTGGGCGAGGTGAGCATCTGATGACGGTCGTCGACGATCGGCCGGAGACCGTGGCGCCCGCGCCCCGCCGCCGGCCCAACCGGCTGCTGGCCCTGCTGCGCAACTCGTGGCGGCAGCTCACCAGCATGCGTACGGCTCTGATCCTGCTCTTCCTGCTCGCCATCGCCGCAATCCCCGGCTCGGTGCTGCCGCAGCGCGGAGTCAGCCCGGAGAAGGTCAACGAGTACTTCGTCGACCACCCGGACTGGGCCCCCCGGCTGGACCGGATCGGCGCGTTCGAGGTCTTCGGCTCGGTCTGGTTCTCCGCGATCTACCTGCTGCTGTTCACCTCTCTGATCGGCTGCATCACGCCCCGCCTGCGCGACCACATCCGGGCCCTGCGCTCCCGGCCGCCGGCCGCGCCGAAGCGGATGGCCCGACTGCCGCAGCACACCGTGCTGCCCGCCCCACCCGGTGGGGCGGAGGCCGTGGCCGAGGTGCTGCGCAGGCGCCGCTGGCGGGTGCAGGTGCGGGGCGACGAGGTCTCCGCCGAGAAGGGCTACCTCAAGGAGACCGGCAACCTGCTGTTCCACACCTCGCTCATCGCGGTGCTGATCGGCGTGGCGCTCGGTTCCTGGTACGGCTGGAGCGGCAACCGGCTGCTGGTGGCGGGCGAGGACAAGGCGTTCTGCAACACCCGCCAGCAGTACGCCGAGGCGAAACTCGGCCCCCGGGTGGACAGCACCGACCTGCCCCGCTTCTGCCTGCGGCTGGACGACTTCGAGGCCCGCTTCCTGGAGAGCGGTCAGCCGGACTTCTTCAACGCGAAGGTGACTGTCGACGGCCCGGACGAGCCCACCCGCAGCGCGAACTTCTCGGTGAACTCGCCGCTGCGCCTGAAGGACGCGAGCGTCTACCTGCTCGGCCACGGGTACGCCCCGGTGATCCGCTACACCGACCGGTTCGGCAGCAGCCAGATCAGCGACGATCCGTTCCTGACCACCGGCGACATGGGCCTGACCAGCGAGGGGTTGGCGGCCTTCCCGGACGCCAACGTCGACCCGGCCACCGGGCAGCGAGTGCCGGACCAGCAGATGGCTTTCACCGGCATCTACCTGCCCACGGCACCCGACAAGGGGCCGTTCGCCCGTTCGCTGTACCCGACCGAGCGCAACCCGGCACTGAACCTCGTCGCCTACCGGGGCAACCTCGGCCGGGACGCCGGCATCCCCGGCTCGATCTACCAGCTCGACCAGCGGCAGGTACGGACCGGCAAGGTCAAGGAGGTCGGCACCAAGCTGCTGCGAAAGGGCGAGACCTGGACGCTCGACGACGGGGCAACCGTCGAGTTCCTGGGCACCAAGCGGTACGTCACCCTCTCCATCCGGCACGACCCCGGCGCGACGCCGCTGCTGATCAGTTGTGCTGTCCTGCTGGTCGGGCTGATGGGTTCGCTGTTCGGGCGGCGTCGCCGGGTGTTCTTCCGGGTGGTGCCGGGCGACCCCGGAAAAGGATCTCCGACAAGCGGTAGTAGCTTGATGGAGGTCGGCGGGTTGCCGCGTACCGACTATCCCGGGTTCGCCGAGGAGTTCGCCCAACTCGTCGCCGCGGTCAAGGGCGACGAGCCAGCGGCCGAACGGGCCGGCGTGCGAGAAGGAGCCGAGTGATGTCCGCACTCTCCGACAATCTGGTGACCTTCGCGATCCTGGCGTACCTGATCGCGATGATCGGTCACGCCGTGGAGTACGCGCTTGGCAACGTGCGTACCCGGGTCGCCACGGCAGCGCCGGTGCGGGAGTTGGTGACCGCCGGCGGCGGTGTCTCCCCGACGCCGCCCGCGCCGGTCGCGTCGCCGCCGACGGCCGACCGCAGCGCCGGGCGTGCCCGGCTCGCGGGACTGATCGGGGTGGCGGCCACCGCGGTCGCCGCTGCGTTGCACCTGGCGGCACTTGTCACACGCGGGCTCGCCGCAGACCGGATGCCCTGGGGCAACATGTACGAGTTCGTGCTCACGGTGACGTTCATCGGGGTCGCCGCCTGGCTCGTGGTGCTCTGGAAGCGGCAGTCACTGCGCAAGCTCGGGCTCTTCCTCACCCTGGTGATGGTGCTGCTGGTCGCCACCGCCGAGCTGGTGCTGTACGTGCCGATCGTGCCGCTGGTGCCGGCGCTCAACTCGTACTGGTTCATCATCCACGTCTCGACGATCGTCTTCGCGTCCGGCATCTTCCTGCTCGGCGTGGTGCCGGCGGTCGGCTTCCTGATGCGCAACGGGTACGAGCAGGGCAAGCGGAGCTTCCCGTACACCCTGGCCAAGCGGCTGCCCGGCGCGGTCGGCCTGGAGCGGCTGACCTTCGCGCTGCACGCCTTCGCGTTCCCGATCTTCACCTTCGCGGTGATCGCCGGTGCCATCTGGGCCGAGGCGGCCTGGGGTCGCCCGTGGGGCTGGGACCCGAAGGAGACCTGGGCGTTCATCTCCTGGGTGGTGTACGCCGGCTACCTGCACGCCCGCGCGACGCCGAGCGTCAAGCGCAACGTGGCCACCTGGATCGCGGTGCTCGGCTTCCTCACCATGCTGATGAACCTGTTCGGCGTGAACATCTTCTTCACCGGCCTGCACTCGTACGGCGGGCTGGACTGACCGTTGATCCACTCGGTTTCCCGGAAACCGGGGTGTCCCGGCGGCCTGGAAACCGCGGTTTCCTGAAAGCCGAGTGGATCAAGCCTGCCGAGTGGGTCACGCTCGTTGGAGTGCTGGTCGATCAGCCGCCGAACCAGCCCGGCACGTCGAGTCGGAACCAGTTGGCCGAGGCCATCGTGCGCAGGTCGTCCTCGATGGCGGTGACCCGTTCTGGGCCGAGCGTGCCGGCCCACCGCTCGCGTAGTCGGTCGAAGATCTCGGCCGAGCGGCGCAGCCCATCGGCGCCGCGCGCGGTCACCCGGACCAGCCGGCGTCGGGCGTCGGAGGGGTCGTCGACCCGCTCCAGGTAGCCGACGGCGACCAGCCGGTCGACTGTCTTGCCGGCGGCCTGCTTCGAGATGCCCAACCGTTGGCCCAGTTCGGTGGCGGTGGTGCCGCCCGCGCCGACGGCCTGGAGCACGAAGCCGTGCAGTGGCCGCAGCTCCGGGTGGCCCTCCCGGGCCAGCTCGGCGTGCAGGTCGTCGATGAGCGTCCGGAAGCCGGCCAACAGCAGCAGCGGCAGCGCGAAACCCGGACGCGCGGGATCAGCGGTTGCCACGTTCGACAACCACGTTTACTATATCGTCAACCACGTTGACTATCTTACGGTCCCCGACCCTGGCCGCGGAAAGCAGGTAACCGTGCCCGTCTTCACCACCCACACCACCGAGACCGCGCCCGCCCCCGCACAACGGGCCATCGAGGGAGTACGCCGCCAGTTCGGCTGGCTGCCCACACCGGTGGCGCTGATGGCCGAATCACCGCAGTTGCTCGCCGGCTTCCTCACCGCGAATGCGGGCTTCGAGCAGACCGACCTCACGCCACTGGAACGCGAGGTGGTCGTCCTCGCCGTCGCCACCACCAACGAGTGCCACGTCTGCGTCGCCCTGCACACCGGCACGCTCACCCGGCTCGGGGCGACCACCGAGCTGATCACCGCTCTGCGGGCCGGCTCGGCGCTGCCCGAGCCACGACTGGAGGCACTGCGCCGGTTCACGCTGGCGGTGCTCGACCACCGGGGCGCGGTGCCCGACGACGGGTTGAACGACTTCCTGGCCGCCGGCTACCAGCCCCGACACGCGCTTGACGTGGTGCTCGGGGTCGGCGCGTACACCATCTCCACCTTCGCCAACCGGCTCACCCGGGCACCGCTGGACCCGCCGCTGGCCGCTCACGCCTGGACGCCCGCAGCCTGACCGGACACGCCCCGCAGGCAGCGCCTCAGGCCGCACCGAGGAAGTCGCGAAGCAGGGCGAGCATCTCGTCCGGGCGCTCCTCGTAGAGCCAGTGCCCGCAGTCCCCGATCACCTCGCCGCGGACCGTGTCGGCGTACCGACGGACCTGCTCGGCGATCTGCCCGCCGAGGCTTGCCGCCGCGCCGACGGCCAGCACCGGCATCGTCAGCTTGGTGCCCGCATACGCCGCGTTGTCCGCGATGTCCTGCTGGAACGCCCGGAAGTAGGCGAAGCTGGCCCGCAGATGCGCCGGGTCGCGCAGATGGCTGGCGAACTCCTCGATGTCGGGCGCGGCGATGCTTCCCTTGCGCACCATCAGGGCGTCGGTGAACCGCTCCACCCAGAGCGACTCGCGCCCGCTCACCAGTTCTTCCGGGAGCCCGTTGCCGAGGGAGAAGTAGCCGAAGTTCCACACCCCGGGCCCGGCCGCGGTCAGCGCGGGGTACGTGTAGATGCTCTCGTCGGGGATCGGCGCCTCGGTGAGCGCCAGCCGACTCACCCGCTGTGGATGGGCGGCCGCGTACGCGTACGCCACCATGGTCCCCAGGTCATGTCCGACCAGCCGGAGGTCACTGACCAGGCCGAGGTGGTCGAGCAGCCCGTGCAGGTCGGCGGCCACGGTCTTCTTGTCGTACCCGCCGTCCGGGGCGTCGCTAGCCCCGAAGCCGCGCAGGTCGGGCGCGACCACGTCGAAGGAGCGCCCCAACTCGGGCAGCAGGTGCCGCCACATGTACCAGCACTGCGGATACCCGTGCAGCAGCACCAGCGGTGGGCCGGTGCCGCCCCGGACGTAGTTCATGGTGATCTGGCCGACCCGCGCCCGTTGCTCGGTGAACCCGCTCGGCACCCGTTCCTCGCCCATCGCCGCCTCCGTCCGCCGTCGCGCCCGCGCTCGACCTGCGCGGTTCGTGCACGCCGGTCCTCTGCCACTCGCCGCCTGCCCGGCTACCCGCTCAACCGCCCGCCATGCCCCGCCAGGTGCGGGCCTGTCCATTGATCCACTCGCCTTCCTTGACGTCGCGGTGTCCGGCAGCCTGGGACACCGCGACTTTCTGAAGGCCGAGTTGATCTGGATCCGGCGAGCGTCACAGCACCCGGCTTGGGTCGTCCGGGAGCCGGTGCGGGAGACTTGGTGACATGGCTGCTCGTGGCTTCCCGTACACCGATCTCAAGGACTTCCTCGCGGCGCTCGAGCGCGCGGGGGAGTTGCGCCGGATCGACGTCCCGGTCGACCCGACCCTGGAGATCAGCGAGGTGGTCACCCGCACGGTGCGGGCCGGCGGCCCGGCGCTGCTCTTCGAGCGTCCGACCCGGGGTGAGATGCCGGTGGCGATCAACCTGTTCGGCACCGAGAAGCGGATGGCGATGGCCCTCGGCGTCGACTCGCTCGACGAGGTCGGCGCCCGGATCGGCGCGCTGGTCAAGCCGGAGCTGCCGGTCGGCTGGTCGGGCATCCGGGAGGGCCTCGGCAAGGTCATGCAGCTCAAGTCGGTGCCGCCGCGCAAGGTGAAGACCGCCCCCTGCCAGGAGGTCGTCTACCGGGGTGACGACGTCGACCTCAACCGGCTGCCGGGGTTGCAGGTCTGGCCCGACGACGGCGGGATCTTCCACAACTACGGGCTGACCCACACCAAGCACCCGGAGACCGGCAAGCGCAACCTCGGCCTGTACCGACTCCAGCAGCACGGCCGCAACACCCTGGGCATGCACTGGCAGATCCACAAGGACTCGACGGCCCACCACGCCGTCGCCGAGCGGCTCGGGCAGCGCCTGCCGGTCGCGGTCGCGATCGGCTGCGACCCGGTCGTCTCGTACGCGGCGAGCGCGCCGCTGCCGAGCGACATCGACGAGTACCTGTTCGCCGGGTTCCTGCGCGGCGAGCGGGTGGAGATGGTCGACTGCCTCACCGTGCCGTTGCAGGTGCCGGCGCACGCGCAGATCGTGCTCGAGGGCTACCTGGAGCCGGGCGAGCGGCTGCCCGAGGGGCCGTTCGGCGACCACACCGGCTTCTACACGCCTGTCGAGCCGTTCCCCGTGCTGCACATCGAGGCGATGACCATGCAGCGCAAGCCGGTCTACCACTCGATCGTCACCTCGAAGCCGCCGCAGGAGGACCACGGCCTCGGCAAGGCCACCGAGCGGATCTTCCAGCCGCTGCTCAGGCTGATGATCCCGGACATCGTCGACTACGACCTGCCGGCCGCTGGGGTCTTCCACAACTGCGCGATCGTCTCCATCCGCAAGCGCTACCCGAAGCACGCGCAGAAGGTGATGAACGCGATCTGGGGCGCGCACCTGATGTCGCTGACCAAGCTGATCGTGATCGTCGACGAGGACTGCGACGTGCACGACTACAACGAGGTGGCCTTCCGGGCCTTCGGCAATGTCGACTACGCGCGGGACCTGCTGCTGACCGAGGGTCCGGTGGACCACCTCGACCACTCGTCGTACCAGCAGTTCTGGGGCGGCAAGGCGGGCGTCGACGCGACCCGCAAGCTGCCCACCGAGGGCTACACCCGCGGTTGGCCGGAGGAGATGAGCATGAGCCCGGAGGTCACCGCCCTGGTCGACAAGCGCTGGAAGGAGTACGGGATCTGATGGCCGTCCTCGACGCACCGGCGGTGAAGCCGGGCCGAACCAGATCCTTCCTGAAGCTCGTCGCCGTCGAGCACTCCGTGTTCGCGCTGCCGTTCGCGTTCCTCTCGGCGCTGGCCGCGATGCAGGTCGACGGCGGGCGGGTCCGCTGGCTCGACCTGCTGCTGATCACCGTCGCGATGGTCGGGGCGCGGACGTTCGCGATGGCCGCCAACCGGATCCTCGACCGCAAGATCGACGCGCGGAACCCGCGTACCGCCGGTCGGGAACTGGTCACCGGAGCGGTGAGCGTGCGGACGGCCTGGACCGGCGCGGCCGTCGCGCTCGTGGTCTTCCTCGTCGCTGCCGCCCTGCTCAACCCGCTCTGCCTGATGCTCGCGCCGCTCGCGGTGGTGCCGCTTGTCGTCTACCCCTACGGCAAGCGGTTCACCAACTGGCCGCACGCCATCCTCGGGATCGCCCAGGCGGTCGGCCCGGTCGGTGCCTGGCTGGCGGTCACCGGCACCCTGAACGGCTCCGGGCCGGCCTGGGTGCTCGGCGCGGCGGTGGGGCTGTGGATCGGCGGGTTCGACCTGATCTACGCCTGCCAGGACTCCGAGATCGATCAGGAGATCGGCGTGCACAGCGTGCCCGCCCGGTACGGTCGACGCTTCGCGCTGCACGCCTCAACTGTCGCGCACGTGGTGACCTTCGCGCTGTTCATCTGGTTCGGCGCGCTGATCGGTCTCGGCTGGCTCTGGTGGATCGGGTTGGCGTTGACCGCCGTGGCGTTCGGCTACCAGCACCTGGTGGTCACCCCCACCGACCTCAGCAAGGTCAACCGGGCCTTCTTCACCGCCAACGGGTTCGTCGGCATCGCGCTGTTCCTCTTCGCCCTGCTCGACCTGGCGATCCGGCTCGGCCTACGGCCGTGAGGCTGGTGAGGTGGCGCTGACGGGGTAGCGGGCGCTCTCGAAGGTCCAGTCGACCGTCCCGCGCACGGCGTACGCGATCCCGTCGAGGTGGTCGGCGACCGCCTCGTCCAACGCCGGGCCGAACGACGGCACCGCGGCGCGCAGCGCGACGAAGCGTCGCATCGCCGCTCGCCAGCGCTCGGCCGCCCGTTCGACCGCCTCCGCCTCCGACACGGCCAGCTCGGCCTCGATGGCGAGGACCAGGTTGTGCCCGCCGGCGGTCGCCCGGTCCCGTTCCAGCGAGCCCAGGTCGTTGTACCAGGAGAGCAGGTCGTTGCCGGTGCGGGCGATCTGACGCAGCAGGGGATGGCGGTAGACCGGGTCGGGCAACGGCCGCCCGCTGACGAACTCCACGAGCGGGTACGACACCTCTGCTGCCGACGTCGACCGACGCAGCTCGACGTACTCGTCGACGCTGAGACGGCGGCCAGCCTCCTTGTTGGCGGCCTCCTGCCAGGTGCCGTCGAGGTGTCGGGCCACCGCGTCGGCGAAACGCTGCCGCCACCGGGCCGGCATCCGGCGGCGGGGCTCCCGCCAGGCCAGTACCAGCAGTCGCCGCAGCGGGCCGGTCAGCCCGGGGTGCCGCAGCCGGGTGCCGTCGCGCAGCAACGCGAGCGTGCCGTCGCGCAGCGCCCGGATCTGCTCCGGGGACAACCGGTCCGGCCCGTCGCAGGCGTCGTCGACGAGGAAGAACCAGGTGAACAGCGCGGCAAGTACCCGCAGGTCGGCCTCGGTCGCCTCCGGGTAGAGCCGCCCGGCGTACCGGGCAAAGGCTCCCCGGGACAGCCGGTGCAGCGCGGCGTCGTCAAGTCGAAGGCCGAGTTCGGGCAGCAGACCGAGCAACCAGTCCTGCACACGGTCGGCGTGTGGCGCGAGCCGGGGCGGGATCGGACATTCGGCGCGCAGCGTCCGGAGGGTCTCGCCGGTCGTCACCGATGCCTCCTCTACGAGATCGTTCCGGTGCGGGTCGCCAGCGGCAGCATCTCAGGACGGCCGGATGCGCAGCTACCCGCGGGGGATGTCGGATCGGATCATCCCCGGGGGTGCCCAACCGCCGACCGGTCCGACCAGGCAGGCTGGGGGCATGCGGGAACCATGGGTGGTCGGCGTCTCCGGTGCCTCCGGTACGCCGTACGCGGCGGCCGTCATCGGCGGACTACTCGACGCGGGCGAGCCGGTGGACCTGATCGTCTCCCGGGCGGCGCGACTCACCGTGCTCGACGAGACCGGCCGACCCTTTCGGGACGGGCACTGGGCCGACGACCTCGCCGCCTGGCTCGACCGGGACCTGGCCGCAGCGGATGTGCGGCACTGGCCCGCAGGCGACCTGGCCGCCGGGCCGAGCAGCGGCTCCTACCGGGTACGCGGGATGGCAGTGGTCCCCGCCAGCACGGCAGCCTGCGCGGGCGTCGCGATCGGGCTCTCCAAGGACCTGTTGCAGCGCGCCGCCGAGGTCAACCTCAAGGAGCGCCGTCCCGTGGTGATGGTTCCCCGGGAGACCCCGGTGACCCGCAGCCACCTGGAGCACCTCATCGCGCTGCACGACGCGGGCGCGGTGGTGTTGCCGGCCAGCCCCGGCTTCTACGGTGCCGGTGCGGCGGCCAGCGCCCAACAGTTGGTCGACTTCGTCGCCGGCAAGGTGCTTGACGCACTAGGAGTCCCGCACACCCTGTTCCGGCGGTGGTCCGGCCAGCTCGGTGCCGCACGAGACTGAGCCGTCTGCGCCGTCCGCGCGTGCCGAGCACCATAGGCCGGCTCAGCACCTGCGGTGCTGCCGCCCGGCGGTTGGCCGAAGCGGGACGCGGACCGGACTGGCGCCCGGTCCGCGTGGCGTTGTCCGCACCAGTTCAGTACATGCCGGCGTTGGCCGGACCCGGCCCCGTGGACGCTGCCGGCCCCACATTGCGTGGCTTTCCGACCTCATCCACCTCGTCCAGCATGCCCTCCCCCTCAAGCAGGGCTCGCACCTCGGATTCCCGAAACCGGCGATGCCCGCCTGGAGTCCGGATGCTTCCTATCCGGCCGGCCGCCGCCCATCTCGTCACAGTTTTCGGGTCTACCCGAAACAGCGCGGCGACCTCACCCGGTGTCAGCAGGCGATCTCCAGTGTCCACAGCCCCCTCCTCGCGTCGACGAAGCCCCCGGCTGAACACACTGCCCCCGGCTGGTGCGTAGCCCAGAGCCGTCATGAGGGACGTATGGCAATTACAGCACCAGGGACATGGCCTGTCCGCCCAAACGCGAAAAATGCACTGAGTGGGGAGTTAGTAATGTTACTGGTGCTACCTCAGCCCTGACCGGCGGTTTGCGAACAGTGACTCACCGCTCAGTCCAACGGGTACCAAGGGTCTCGCGTTACGCCTGAGCAGTTAGGGTCACTCTCTGTGGATGCCATCGACCTGAGCCTCGTCGACCTGCTGCGCGGCAACGCGCGCCTCTCGTACGCCGAGTTGGCCCGGCAGGTGGGCCTCTCCGCCCCGGCCGTGCACGAACGGGTCGGCAAGTTGGAGAGCAGTGGGGTGGTCCGGGGCTACCGGGCGGACGTGGCCCCGGAGTCGATCGGGTTGGGCGTCACCGCGCTGATCGGCATCGTCGAGGACTCCGGCGCCGACAGCGACGACATGCTCGAGTCGTTGCGGGTGCTGCCCGAGATCGAGTCCTGCTACTTCATGGCCGGCGTGGAGTCCTTCCTCCTCAAGGCGCGGGTCGGCACGATCGCCGAGCTGGAGCAGTTGATCGTGCGGTTGAACCGGACACCGGGGGTCGCCTCCACCCGGACCGCCATCGCGCTCTCCACGAAGTGGGAGAACCGCCCCCAGCCGGTCGGCCAGCCCACGGCCTGACGGCCGGCCGCGTACCCCTGGTGTCGGCCGGGCGGCCGGCGGTAGCGTGCGCCGATGACCCCGCCGGTGCGTCAGGTGGCCGTGGTGACCGGCGCTGCCGGCGGCCTGGGCCGCGCCATCGCCACCGCGCTGCACGCCGACGGCTGGTCCGTGCTGCTCACCGACCTCGACCCGGCGGCGGTGCGGACCGCCGCGGCGCCGCTCGGCGGTTGGTGGACCGCCCTGGACGTCCGGGACGAGGACGCCTGCGCCGCCGTCGCCGCGCTGGCGGCGAGCCGGGGCGACCTGGCCCTCTGGGTCAACAACGCCGGCATCCTGGTCACCGGGGCGTCGTGGGAGCAGGACGCCCCGACCCGCCGCCGGGTGTTCGACGTGAACGCCCTCGGGGCCGTCAACGGCACCCTCGCCGCGCTCACCGTGATGCGTGTGCAGGGCCACGGCCACGTGCTCAACGTCGTCTCGCTGGCCGGTCTGGTCGCCGCGCCGGGCGAGACGGTGTACGCGGCGAGCAAGCACGCCCTGCTGGCGTTCAGCCTCGGCACCCTGTCCGACCTGCGGATGGCCGGATACCGGCGGGTGCACGTCTCCTGTCTCTGCCCGGACGGCATCTGGACCCCGATGCTGCACGACCGGCTTGACGACCCGGGGGCGGTGGCCTCGTTCACCGGGTCGATGCTCACCGCGCAGCGGGTGGCGGCCCGGGCGGTCCGGTTGGCCCGCCGGCCACGTCCGGTGGTCAGCCTGCCCCGCTGGCGGGGAGCGCAGGTGCGGCTGTTGGACGCGTTGCCCAGGTTGGCCGTCGCGCTCACCCCGCTCGTCCGCGCCGCCGGCCGAGCAGGTCAGCGCCGCCAACGCCGTCGGACCGGCGCTGACCACCCCTGACCTGCTTGCTAGGTTCTCGAACGTGACTCATCTCGACAGGTGCGACGAGGCCAGCCGGACCTGGGTGACCGAGGCGATCGCCGCCGTCGAGGCGGACGCGAACCGGTCGGCCGACACCCACCTGTTGCCGTTCCCGCTGCCCCGGCAGTGGGGGATCGACCTCTACCTCAAGGACGAGTCGTCGCACCCCACCGGCTCGCTGAAGCACCGGCTGGCCCGCTCGCTGTTCCTCTACGGGCTCTGCAACGGCTGGATCGGGCCGCGCACCACGATCGTCGAGGCGTCGTCGGGTTCCACGGCGGTCTCCGAGGCGTACTTCGCCCGGATGCTCGGCCTGCCGTTCATCGCGGTGATGCCCGCCTCCACCTCGCCGGAGAAGATCGCGCAGATCGAGTTCCAGGGCGGCCGCTGCCATCTGGTCGACGACCCGGCAGGCGTGGTGGTCGAGGCCCGGTGGCTCGCCGAGGACTCCGGCGGGCACTTCATGGACCAGTTCACCTACGCCGAGCGGGCGACCGACTGGCGGGGCAACAACAACATCGCCGAGTCGATCTACGCGCAGTTGGAGCTGGAGCGGCACCCCATCCCCGCCTGGGTGGTGGTGGGCGCCGGCACCGGCGGCACCAGCGCGACGATCGGGCGGTACGCCAGGTACCGCCGGCTCGCCACGAAACTCTGCGTGGTCGACCCGGAGAACTCCGCGTTCTACCCGGCCTGGCAGGCGGCCGACTGGTCGGTGCGGACCGGCAAGGGCTCCCGCATCGAGGGGATCGGCCGCCCCACCGTGGAGGCGTCGTTCGTGCCCTCGGTCGTGGACCGGATGGTCCAGGTGCCGGACGCGGCGTCGCTCGCCGCCATGCGCGCCGGCTCGGCGCTGCTCGGCCGCCGGGTGGGCGGGTCCACCGGCACCAACCTGTGGGGTGCGTTCGGGCTGATCGCCGCGATGCTCGCCGAGGGTCGGACCGGCTCGGTGGTCACCCTGATCTGCGACCCGGGCGACAGGTACGCCGACACGTACTACGCCGACGACTGGGTGGCCGCCCAGGGCCTCGACCTGACCCCGCACCTGGCCACGATCGACCGCTTCCTGGCCAGCGGGGCCTGGCCCGTCTGAGCGCCGGTCAGCGTGGGTCGATCCGTTCGGCCAGCCCGGGGTAACGCACCACGTAGCCGCCGTCGTCCAGGTCGATGTCTGCGGTGAAGGTGCCGCTGGCGAAGCGCACCCGACCCGGCCCGAGCCCGGTGTAGATCTGCTCGGCCGGCACCACCTCCAGGCCGGGCAGCAGCACCCAGGCGACGGTGATCCGGTGTGCCACGTCTGCCGGCTCGGCCGGAATCCCGAGCCGGTGGACCGGCAGGGTATTGAACAGCGGCGAGCCACTCAGGTCGACGTCGAGGGCGTCGGCCAGCCGGTCCGGGTCGTCGGTTCCGGGCAGACCGGCCCGGGGGTGACCGGCCGCGACCAGGGCCGCGTCCAGGTCGCCCTGCTCTGCGGTGGTCACCCGCCACCGGTCGGCGGCCCGTTCCAGGGTCACCCGGCGCAGCCAGCCGAGACCCTCGGCCTCGACCTCGACGCGGGTGGTGGCCCAGTCCGGCGTGGTGCTCAGGTGGTAGCGGGCGGTCCACGGGATCGGGTCCACGGCGAGCAGGGTGCCCCGGGCCGCCAAGCCGCGGCCGTCGTCGAGCAGCACCTGCTCGCTGCCGGCGGTGTCCGTCCGGGACCAGAAGATCGTCTTCGGCATGGTCGGCATGAGGCGGACGTTACGCGACCGTGTCGACATCGGCAGGACATGCGCGAACGCCGCCGCGAAGCCTGGGCTTCGCGACGGCGTTCGGTGGATCAATCAGTGGGTACGCGCCGGCGGTCGCCCGCCGAAACCGCGCCGGTCGTCGCGCGGGCGGTCCTCGCGGGGCCGGTCGTCGCGGGGGCGATCGTCCCGGACCCGGCTCTCCGAGCGGAAACCACCCCGAGCGTCGCGGTCACCGAAGCGCCGCTCGCCGGTCGGACGGTCACCCCGCCCGTCCCGGTCGCCGAAGCGCCGTTCACCGCCCGGTCGGCCGTCCCGGTCGCCGAACTGCGGCCGGTCACCGAACCGGCGCTCGCCCTGCGGCCGGTCGCCGTAGCCCCGGGTGTCCCGATCGGCGTAACGCCGCTCGCCGGTGGGTCGGTCACCGTACCGGCGCTCGCCCTGCGGGCGGTCGCCGTACTGGCGGTCGCCCTGCGGGCGGTCACCGTAGCGGCGCTCGCCCTGGGGGCGGTCACCGTAGCGGCGCTCGCCCTGGGGGCGGTCGCCGTACTGGCGGTCGCCCTGCGGGCGGTCACCGTAGCGGCGCTCACCCTCGGGCCGGTCGCCGTAGCGGCGCTCGCCGGTCGGGCGGTCGCCGTACTGGCGGTCACCCTGCGGGCGGTCCCCGTAGCGGCGCTCGCCGGTGGGCCGGTCGCCGAAGCGCCGGTCACCCTGCGGGCGGTCGCCGTAGCGGCGCTCGCCCCCGGTGCGGTCACCGAACCGACGCGGGCCGCCGGAGCGGTCGTCGAACCGGCGCGGGCCGCCGGAGCGGTCGCCGTAGCCCCGCGGCTCCGCCTCGACGCGGACCGGGACGCCACTGGGCTCCCGAGCGCCGACCAGCTCGGCCAACGCCGCGTCGCCGACCCGGACGCGGGTCTCGGCCGGCGCGACGCCGGCCTTCTCCATCATCGCCAGGGTGGTGCGGCGCTGCTTGGGCAGCACCAGCGTGGCGACCGCGCCCGACTCGCCGGCCCGGGCGGTACGCCCCGCCCGGTGCAGGTAGTCCTTGGGATCCTTCGGCGGGTCGACGTGCAGCACGAGGGTGACCCCGTCGACGTGGATGCCCCGGGCCGCCACGTCCGTGGCGACGAGCACGTTCATCCGGCCCTCACGGAACTCGGCGAGCGTCTTGGTGCGCATTCGCTGGGTCTTACCGCCGTGCAGCCCACCGGCGCGTACGCCGACGGCCGCGAGCTGCTCGACCAGCCGGTCCACCCCGAGCTGGGTACGGGCGAAGACCATGGTCCGGCCGTCCCGGGCAGCGATCGAGGCCGCCACCGGGAACTTCTCGTGCGGCGGGATCAACAGCATGTGATGGTCCATGGTGGACACCGAGGCGGTAGACGGCGCGGTGGAGTGGGTGACCGGGTCGGTCATGAACCGCTTGACCAACGCGTCGACGTCACCGTCCAGAGTGGCCGAGAAGAGCAGCCGCTGACCGTCCGCGGGTGTCTTCGCCAGCAGCTCGGTCACCTCGGGCAGGAAGCCCATGTCGGCCATCTGGTCGGCCTCGTCGAGCACCGTGATCTCGACGTCGTCGAGCTGGCAGATGCCCCGCTCGATGAGGTCGCCGAGCCGGCCCGGGGTGGCCACGATGATCTCCACGCCACGGCGCAGCGCGTCGATCTGGCGGTCGTACGGAACACCGCCGACGGCGGTCTTGAGGAAGATGCCGACGGCCTTGCCAAGCGGCACCAGGGCGTCGTTGACCTGCATGGCCAGCTCGCGGGTGGGCACCAGGATCAGGGCGCGCGGACGCATCGGCCGGGCCCGGTTGCGGTTCGACAGCCGGGCGATCACCGGCAGGCCGAAAGCGAGCGTCTTGCCCGAGCCGGTCTGCCCGCGGCCCAGCACGTCACGACCGGCGAGCGCGTCCGGAACGGTGGCCCGCTGGATCTCGAACGGGCTGGTGATGCCCTGCTGTGCCAGCGCGCGGACCACCGGCTCGGGCAGGCCGAGGGAGGCGAAGCTGATCGGCTCGACGGTCACCGTCGGCTCGGCCTGCTCGGTGCCGGCCTCGCCGGGGACGACGTCGAACTGCTCCCGCGCGACGTCGGTCGCGGAGACTGAGTTGAAAACGGACGGAACGGTGCTGGGGTCAGCAGAGGTGGTCAAAAAAAACCTTTCGAGCGGGGCGCATCTTCGCGATGGCCCGCCGCGGCTGTACCGCCGGATCGCCCGCAAGATCGCCCAGGGGCGCGCACCACGCGCGCCGGGTCAGTGATCTCAACCAGTGTACGGCGGTCCGCCACAGCCGCCAGTCGGTTGACCGAGGGTAGTGGGCGGACTCACCATCGCCGCCTCACCCGTTGAGCACGCTGCCCACCAGACCGTCCAGGGCGTCACCGGCAAGCAGGACGACCAGGACGCTGATCGCCACCAGCAGCCCCAGGGCAGCGGCCAGGACGATCATCGCCCGGGCGTTGCTGGACCGCTCGGCCGTCGTGTCCGACCAGCCCTGGGCCAGGATGTGCCCGGTCAACGAGCCGGACGTCTCCACCGCGTTGGCGGGTATCGCGATCGTGGTGAAGCCGGCCCCCTCGCCGTTGCCGTAGACGGTGCCGGCCAGGTCGGTGCCGCCGTCGTGTCGTCCACCACGGGCGCCGGTCGCTTCCCGTCCGGCGGAGCCGACTCCCGGGTTGCTCGGCGGCGTGGTCGTTCGGGAGTTTCCGGTGCTGTTCCGGGTCGACGACGCGCTCCCGGTGGTTGAGGGTGGCCAGCTCGGCAGGGCTGGCGCGGGCACCACCGGCGGTGCGGCGGCTGCCGTTCCGGTCCAGCCGGCACCTGACGTCGGGCGGGTCGCCCCGCCGGGCGACGGCCACCCGGCCGGTGGTGCGGAGACCGAAGCGGTGGCCCGTACGCCGGGCGTGTCGGTCATCGCCGGCGGCGGCGGAAACGGCGGTGCCGGCATCGGGCCGGGCGGAGCCGGTGGTGCCGGCACCGGCGGACCGGGCGGTGGCAGCGGCGGGCTCGGCACGGGTGGCGACGGCGGGCCGGGCATGGGCGGCACCGGTGAGGGTGGTGGGCTGGGCGGCCCCGGAACGGGCGGGACCGGACCGGGCTGCGGCGCGGGTCGGGGGCCCGGCGTCGGCGCCGGACCGGGCGGGTACGGACCCGGGGCCGGCGCGGGCTCCGGCTCCGGTGGCGGTGGCTCGGTCGGCCCGGGACCGGGTGGCGTGGGCTCCGGAGTCGAGGGCTGGGCCGGCTCGGCACCTACCGGGGCAGCCCGGTAGACGGCGGGTGTGCTCTCGGGAAGATCCGGCGTGCCCAGGGCACCGGCCGTGCTGCGGCTGCTGCTCGGCACCGTGGCGCTGGCCCGGGCCGGTGCGGGGGAGTCGTTCCGCTGCCCCGGCAACGACACGTCGGCGGGGCTTGCCGAGCCGGTCGCACGGTAGGTGGTCGCGGTGACCGGAGCGCTTGCCGGCAGGTCGCTGCGGAGAGCCCCGGCGGTCACGACGCTGGCGCGTGCGCGTACCGGTGCGGCGGCCTGAACCGGACCAGCGTCGCCCGCGGCCGACGTCCCGACGGAGGCCCCGGACACGTCAGCGGCCTTGTCATCGGACGCGGCTGCGGCCTTGTCGTCGGATGCGGCGTCGACACCGGCGGACGCGTCGTCGCCGGCCGGTACGTCGTCGTCGGCGTCGGTCGAGGCGTCCGCGACAACCCGCGCGGAGCCGGTGCCCGACGGGCCGGCGTCGCCGTCAGCGGAACCGGTGTCGGCGGGGCTCGCGTCGGCCGGGCTGGTGTTGGCCGGGCTCGGGTCGGCGGGGCTGGCGTCGCTGGCGGTCACACTGGAGCCCGCCGGGCTGGCGTCGGCCGGGCTCGTGTCGCTGGTGGCCACCGGGTCGGCGGTGTCCGGCCCTGGTGGGCCGGCCTGGTCGACCACGGGGTCGACAGTCTCCGCCGGATCTCTCTGCTCGGCCATTTCCGCCCTCCGCGCCATGCTCGCACCCGGACCCGTGACGTCGAGTCGGATGTGCCTGGTTGTCACGGTGCCACAGATCTTCCCGAGCGGACAGCCGGAGTCGGTCGTGGCGGATCAGCCCGCGGTGCTGGGGCTGCCCGTCGCGCTGCCACTGCCCGTCGCGCTGGTGCTGGCCTTCGGTGTGGTCGTCGGAGACATGCTGCTCGGCGCGCTGGTCGGCGCCGAGGGCAGGGTCGTCGGAGTGTTGCCCGGGTCGTCCGACGGCTTCGGCGTGCCGCTCTTGGTCGGCGTGGGCGTCGGGCTGGTCGTCAGCGTCGGCGGCGACGTCGGGTTGGTGGTCTTCGTCGGCGTCGGCGTCGGCGTGGGCTTGGTGGTCTGTGTGGGCGTCGGCGTGGGCGTCGGCTTGGTGGTCTTCGTCGGTGACGGCGTCGGTGACGGCGGCGGCTTCGGGGTCGAGACGGGCGGGGTCGGGTTGGTCACGACCGGTGCCGGGACCGCGCCGATCACCCGGGTGGCGGCGTACAGCCTGGTCCAGCGGACAACCGAGATCTTGACGACGTCGCCGGTGGTGGGCGCCTGCACCATCTTGCCGTTGCCGATGTACATGCCGACGTGGTGGATCGTCGTCCAGCTGCTGCCCGAGGCGAAGAAGAGCAGGTCGCCGGGGAGCAGCGCGCTCTGCGGAACGGTACGGCCACGGGTGGCGGCGTACTGGTCGCGGGACACCCGGGGCAGGTCGAAGTAGTCGGCACCGGGGGACCGGTACGCCGCCCACATCAGGCCGGAGCAGTCGAACTGGTCCGGCCCCTCCTCGGACCACTTGTACGGGTCGCCGAGCTGGGCGAGCGCGTACCGGACCGCGGCCAGTGCCCGCGGGTGCGCGGCCATGCCGCTGATGTTCTGGTTGGAGACGTAGCCGGCGCCGACCTGCTGCTCGGCGGCCTCCTGCTGACGCTCGATCTGGATCAGTGCGGCGGCGTTGTCCCGGCGCAGCTTGAGCAGGCTCGCCTCGGCGGTGCGCAGCGCCGTCTCACCCGTGGTGAACTCGGTCTCGGCGGCGGCGAGCAGCTCCTTGGCCTGGCTGTGCCCCTGGTACGCGGCCTGCTCACCGGCGCGGGCCCGGGACAGCTCGCCGGCCACGCCCGTGGTGCCGCCGTCGACCTTCTCGCCGCGGGTGATCTGCTGGAGGCGGCTCAGCCCACGGATGTCCTGGGCGAGGTCGCCCGGCGGCAGGGCGGCGGCTTCCTTGATGGCCTCGCCGGCGGCGGTGTCGGCCGTCTGCTGGGCCCGGAGCAGGGCGTCCTGCGCGGTTGCAAGCGCCTTGCCGGCCGCGGTGACCTGTGCCTGCGCGTCGACGCGTTTCTGCCGGCTCACCAGCAACGCCTCGCCGAGCGCGCCGACCTGGACCTCGCCAGCGGAGATCGCGGCGGCCAGCGGGCCGTTGCCGATGTTGACCACCGGCGGGGCGGGCACGCCGGCGACCGGAGGGCCGCCGGGGAGCTGGATCGAGCCGGTGACCGCCGGCCGCGAGCCGGTGTCCGGCACGGTGGTCGGGACGCCCGGCTCGGCGTACGCGGGGGTGGCGAGCACGGCTGCGGCGATCGCGCCGAGCAGAGCGGCCCAGAGCTTCGGACGCAGGACCGGCGAGATCACCGGGCTCCGTCGTCGCATCCGTCGCCCGCGCCCGCTGTAGACCATGCCGCTCCCCGTCCGACTGCTCGTCGCCGCGCTCGGTGGGCGCGACCGTCGGGACGGTACCAGTGTGTGTGTTCCGCCCCACCTTGTTACTACCGCACCTCGCCACTCATGTCGATGCGTTGTCGGGTTACGGGAGCCTGAGAGTCTGGTGAAGTGGGTCGCTGCCGCCGACCGTGCCGCCGGCCCTGTCGGCGTCGCGACGTACGCTCGATCCGGACCGCAGGTGGAAGGGACGTGCCATGGACGCCGGACTCAAGCGTGAGCTCGAAGCGAAGGTGTACGCCGGTGAGCGGCTGACCCGGGAGGACGGGGTCGCCCTCTACGAGAGTGACGACCTGACCTGGCTGGGGCGGCTGGCGCACCACAAGCGCACCGAGCTGAACGGCGAGCGGGTGATGTTCAACGTCAACCGGCACCTCAACCTGACGAATGTCTGTTCGGCCTCCTGTGCGTACTGCTCGTTCCAGCGCAAGCCGGGCGAGAAGGACGCGTACACGATGCGCATCGACGAGGCGGTCCGCAAGGCCAAGGAGATGGAGGACGAGCAGCTCACCGAGTTGCACATCGTCAACGGCCTGCACCCGACGCTGCCCTGGCGTTACTACCCGAAGGTGCTGCGCGAGCTGAAGGCGGCGCTGCCGACGGTGAAGCTCAAGTGCTTCACGGCGACCGAGGTGCAGTGGTTCGAGAAGATCAGCGGCCTGAGCGCCGACGAGATCCTCGACGAGCTGATGGACGCCGGCCTGGAGTCGCTCACCGGTGGTGGCGCGGAGATCTTCGACTGGGAGGTCCGGCAGCACATCGTGGACCACGCCTGCCACTGGGAGGACTGGTCGCGCATCCACGCCCTGGCGCACAGCAAGGGCATGAAGACCCCGGCAACCATGCTGTACGGCCACATCGAGGAGCCCCGGCACCGCGTCGACCACGTGCTGCGGCTGCGCGAGTTGCAGGACGAGACCGGCGGCTTCGCGGTCTTCATCCCGCTGCGCTACCAGCACGACTTCGTCGACTCGGCGGACGGCAAGATCCGCAACCGGATCCAGGCGCGCACCACGATGGCCTCGCCGGCCGAGTCGCTGAAGACGTTCGCCGTGTCCAGGCTGCTCTTCGACAACGTGCCGCACCTGAAGAACTTCTGGGTGATGCACGGGCTGTCGGTGGCGCAGCTCTCGCTGAACTTCGGCGTGGACGACCTGGACGGCTCCGTCGTCGAATACAAGATCACGCACGACGCCGACTCGTACGGCACCCCGAACACCATGCACCGCGACGACCTGTTGCACCTGATCTGGGACGCCGGCTTCCAGCCCGTCGAGCGGGACACCCGCTACAACGTGGTCCGGGAGTACGACAAGGCGCCGTCGCTGGCGCAGCGGCGCGCCGAGCCACAGCAGGTCTGGGCCTGAGTCACCACGTACCCTCGCAGTCGATGACCGAGCAACGAGGACCTGAGCAGCAGGGCGGGTTTCCCCGCCGGGACGCCGAGGGGCACATCCGTACCCTGGGCGACCTTCTCGGGGTGTGCCTGGCCGGCCTGGTCATCGGCGTGCTCGCGTTGGTGCTGTTCGACTGGGCGTTCGCCTCGATGGGCGCCGGTGACTTCGGGCACACCAACGGTTGGCTGGCGGTGATCCTGCCGGCCTGGCTGTTCTGGGACGACTTCCGGGCCTGGGAGTTCGGCGCGGCCCGGGTGGTGGCGGCGGTGGTCGCCGCTGCCGTCGGGGTGTTCGCCGGGCTACTGATCGCCGGTCTGGGTGCGGGGTTGCCGCCGCTGCTCTCCGGCGCGTTGGCGGCGGGCGCGTTCACCGTGGCGTACGCGGCCCTCTGGTTCCCGGGCGTCCGCTGGCTGGCCCGCCGGACCGGCTGACCGCGACCGCCCGCCGGGCGGCTCGATCCTTCCGCCGGCAGTGGCGGGCGACGGAGAGAACGGAGTGGTGCAGGTGAGCGCCGCGCTCAAGTACACGCTGGGCCGGATCGGGCTGTTCGTCGCCGTGTTGGCGGGCCTCTGGCTTGTCGACATGAACGTGTTCCTGAAGCTGATGTTGGCGTTGGTGTTCTCCGCCGCGCTCTCCTTCTTCCTGCTGCGTGGCTGGCGGGACGAGATGGCCGGGGAGATCGCCGAGGCGACCGAGCGCCGCCGCGCGGAGAAGGAACGCCTCCGCTCCGCCCTGGCCGGCGAAGACCAACCCCCCACCCAAACCCCCGACCAGCCCTCGCGTTGATCAAGAGGTTTGCGTCACGAAACGGGCTTCCGGTGACGCAAACCTCTTGATCACCCGTCTGAGGTTGGGTTGGGGGTGGGGGTGGGTTGGGGTTGGGGTTGGGTGGGGTTACCAGTTGGTGGAGCTGGGGAGTTTGGGCCAGGGCTTTGAGGTGGGCTTGATCAGGTACGCGATGCCGCCGGAGCCACCGGAGACGCCGCCGCTGGCGTTCGTGCGCTTGGTCCGCAGCCAGATCTGCTCGAACTGCGCACGCTTGTAGACGTTGCGCACCACGTCGTTGCTCGACGAGGCGGGGTCGTTGACGATCACGTCGCCGTCGACGGTGAAGCCGACCACCACGAAGAGGTGCCCGGACGTGCCGTAGTTAGCCCCGTCCAGCTCGCTGGCGAGGAAGGACTGGCTGGTCACGACGGGGATGCCGGCGGCGATGAAGCGCTCCAGCTCGTCAAGCGAGTGCAGCCGGGTCACCCGACCCTCCAGCCCGGGGAAGCTCGCCGCGTACGCGGTGTTGAACGGCCAGTTGCCCGCGCCGTCGTACGCGTAGTCGTAGGTCATCCGGGCGGCGTGGTTGACCGTCGGGTCGGGGTAGGTCGGGTCCACCCAGGAGGTGTCGGCCGTCGAGGGCTTTCGACCCCAGTACTCCACCACCATCTCCGTCGAGGTGGGTGAGCACCACGCCTCGCCGCCGCCGTCGTACTCGGGGTAGTGCCCGGCGTGCACGTTCTGCGAGTAACGCGGCACCGGCAGCTCGACGCCCCAGGCGATGTGCCCGGCGCTCGGCGGCACGGTGAACCGGTCCGGCACGGTGGAGCTCATCGCCCCGAGCATCCGGACCACCGGCGCGGCGGTCTGGCCGGGCGCCCGGTAGAGGGTGAGCTTGAGCTGGTACGACCGCAGCAGCACCCCGGCCGCGGCGTCGTCGATGCTGAACGTGTCGGTCCAGATCGACGACCAGGGGTCGCCCTGCCGGTCGACGCTTGTCCGCTTGATGTCGGCGTCGCCGGACGCCCAGCGACCCAGCACGTACCACGGGGTCTGGTCGCCGCTCGTGTAGTTGCCCTGCATCTCCACCTGGATCCAGGTGCCGGCCGGGGTCTCCGCGTTCCAGGAGGCGATCAGCTCGGTGGCGTCGAACCCGATCCGGGTCACCGGCGAGGTCCAGGTGCCGTACTCCCAGGTGCGGGTGGCGCCGGTGTGCGGGTCCGCGTACTCCATGGTGCCGGCCGGGCGGGCCAGGGTGACGCCCGCTCGGGCGCCAGGCACGACGCGGGTGCCAGCCCGGCTGCCCCGGTGCCAGTCGGCGGGCCCGGACCAGTCCTGGTAGGTGATCTGCTCGTCGTGAGCGGGGGCCGGCGGGTGCGCCGCCAGCGCGGGCGCGGCGCTGGCGAGCAGGGTGAGCGTGGTGACGCCGGCGAGGGCGGCCGCGCGCAGGCGGGATCTGGCCATGGGTGCTCCGCGGTGTCGAGGGGGCATCGTCGCTTGTCAGTTTTCCGCTTGGAGGGAAGTTTCGCCAGATGTTGATAGGTGGAAAATCATTGCCGCCGTGATGATCCGCCTGGGATGGCAAAGGAAGCGATCAATGTTGATATGACCATGTGACAGGTGGTGAAGTGTCCTTCACCGAGCGGGATCTCCCGCCCATCGAGGAGGTAGTCCATGGCCCTCCGCCCACCCAACCCCCTCCGCCGCGTCCTGGTGCTCGCTGTCGTCACCGGGCTGGGCATCGTCACCGTCGCCGCCGGTCCGGTCGCCGCCCGACCGGCACCGGACCGCACCACCGAGCCGGCCGCCGCCGCCGGCTACCGGGTGCTCGGGCCCCGGACCCTCGCCGACCGCAACGCGGTGGCCCGCACCGGAGCCGCCATCGACTACTCCGAACACGGCGTGCTGCACATCTCGGCCACCGCGGCCGAGGCCGCCGCGATCGGCAAGCTCGGCTTCCGGCTGGAACCGCTCGCCCCGCCGCCGAACGCCGAGCGCGGCGCCGACGACTTCGGTACGCAGGCCTTCCCGCCGGCCGACTCCAACTACCACGACTACGCGGAGTTGACCGCCGTCGTGAACCAGGTCGTCGCCGACCATCCGGCGATCGCCCGCAAGATCAGCATCGGTTCGTCGTACGAGGGCCGCGACCTGATGGCGGTGAAGATCTCCGACAACGTCGGCACCGACGAGAACGAGCCGGAGATCCTGTTCAACTCCCAGCAGCACGCCCGCGAGCACCTGACCGTCGAGATGGCGATCTACCTGCTCAACCTCTTCACCGACAACTACGGCAGTGACTCCCGGATCACCAACATCGTCAACGGCCGGGAGCTCTGGATCGTGCCGACTGTCAACCCGGACGGCAGCGAGTACGACATCGCCACCGGCTCGTACCGCTCCTGGCGCAAGAACCGGCAGCCCAACAGCGGCTCGTCGAACGTCGGCACGGACCTGAACCGCAACTGGTCCTACAACTGGGGTTGCTGCGGTGGGTCGTCCGGAAGCACCTCGTCGGAGACCTACCGGGGGCCGTCGGCGTTCTCCGCACCCGAGACGCAGGCGCTGCGCAACTTCGTCAACGGCCGGGTGGTCGGTGGTGTGCAGCAGATCAAAGCCAACATCGACTTCCACACGTACTCGGAGCTGGTGCTCTGGCCGTACGGCTACACCACGGCGAACACCGCGACCGGGATGAACGCGGACCAGTACAACACCTTCGCCACCATCGGACAGCAGATGGCGGCCACCAACAACTACACCCCGGAACAGTCCAGCGACCTCTACATCACCGACGGAGACAGCCTCGACTGGATGTGGGCCACCCACAACATCTGGGCGTACACCTTCGAGATGTACCCCGGCTCGTCCGGAGGCGGCGGTTTCTACCCGCCCGACGAGGTGATCGGAGCGCAGACCTCGCGCAACCGGGAGGCGGTGCTGATCCTCAGCGAGTACGCCGACTGCCCGTACCGGGCCATCGGCAAGCAGGCCCAGTACTGCGGCGGTGGTGGCGGCACCACGGTCTGGTCGGACACCTTCGAGACCGCCACCGGCTGGACCATCAACCCGTCCGGCACCGACACCGCGACCGTCGGCGCGTTCGAGCGGGGCGCTGCCCAGGCGACCAACTCCTCCGGAGCCAAGCAGCTCACCCCGTACGCCGGGTCCAACGACCTGGTCACCGGCCGGCTGGCCGGCTCGGCAGCCGGTGACTACGACGTCGACGGCGGCGTGACGAGCGCCAGGTCCCCGGCGGTGACCCTGCCGTCGTCCGGCACGCTCACCCTCTCGCTCGCCTGGTACCTGGCGCACGGCTCGAACGCCTCGTCGGCTGACTACCTGCGGGTGAGCGTGGTGCACAACGGTGGCACCACGGCGCTGCTCACCCAGGCCGGTGCGGCAAGCAACCGCAACGGGAGCTGGGCCGTCGCCAACCTCAACCTCACCCCGTACGCCGGCCAGTCGGTCCGCGTACTCGTCGAGGCGGCGGACGCGTCCGGGGCCAGCCTGGTAGAGGCGGCTGTGGACAACGTCACCATCACGTCCTCCTGATCGGGTGGGGCCCCGTCCCGCCCCGACGGGGCCCCACCACCCGCTCCGAGCCTCCAGATCCGGGACATATCCCTCGTGCGCCACGCCTCCGGTGATCGACAGCCGCTGATCGACCCTTGATCGATCCGGCACGTCCCGGGGGTGCGCTACCGTCTTAGCGACCAGTCCGCAGCGAAGCCGGTGCTCATCCCGGCGCTGTCCCGCAACTGTGATGCCCCACCCGACGGTGGGGACGAGCCAGGTCGCCTACGGATCGGTCGCGAAACGCGCTCTCGAGGAAGGGCGCCTCGTGGGCGGGCGTACGAAAGTCCCTGTCGGCGAAGCACCACACTCCTCGACCGACAGGAGGCCCCCATGTTCAGACGTACCCCTCGGCTCTTCGCGGCGTCCCTCGCGGTCGCCGCGCTCGCCCTCGGCGCCTGCGCCGAGAAGGCCGACGACAAGCCGAGCACCGGCACGGCCGCCGCCGCCTACCCGGTCACGGTCGGCGCGCTCACCCTCGACAAGCGTCCCGAGAAGATCGTCGTGCTGTCGCCCACCGCCACCGAGATGCTCTTCGCGATCGGTGCTGGCCCGCAGGTGACCGCCGTCGACGACCAGTCGAACTACCCGACCGACGCGCCCAAGACCGACCTCTCCGCCTTCCAGCCGAACGCCGAGGCGATCGCCGGTAAGAACCCCGACCTCGTGGTGCTCTCCGACGACCGCAACAAGGTCGTCGAGCAGCTCGGCAAGCTGAAGATCCCCGTGTACCAGACCCCGGCGGCGACCACCCTCGACGACTCGTACCGGCAGATCACCGAGCTGGGCACGCTGACCGGGCACGCCGACCAGGCCACCGACGTCGTGACCCGGATGAAGGACGACATCGCCAAGCTGGTCAAGGACCTGCCGCAGCGTGCCGAGAAGCTCACCTACTTCCACGAGCTGGGCCCGGAGCTGTACAGCGCCACCAGCAAGACCTTCATCGGCTCGCTGTACAGCCAGGTCGGCCTGACCAACATCGCCGACCCGGCCGACGCGGACGGCAAGAACGCCGGCTACCCGCAGCTGTCCCAGGAGGTCATCGTCAAGGCCGACCCGGACTTCGTCTTCCTGGCCGACGCCAAGTGCTGCCAGCAGAGCGCCGACACGGTCAAGGCCCGCAGCGGCTGGGCCGGGCTCACCGCGGTGAAGAACAACCAGGTCATCGCCCTGGACGACGACATCGCCTCCCGCTGGGGCCCGCGGGTCGTGGACCTGCTCCGGGTCATCATCGACGCGGTCGCCAAGGTGCCCGCGTGAGCGTCGTCCGTCGGTGACCGGGCCGCGACAGGTGTCCGATCCGACGCCGACCGATCGGCCGACCGAAACCCCGCCGTCGTCCGAGCGGGCCGAGCCGCACACCGCAGCTCGGCCTGCCGGGCTGCTGTCCGTGGCCCGGCCCGCCGGGCTGCGCATGCGGTGGCTGGTCGCAGGGCTGTTCGCGGTACTCGTCGCGCTCGTTGCCGGGGTGTCGCTCGGCCCGGTGAGCCTGCCCCCGGGCAGCGTCGCCGCCGAGCTGCTCAACCTGCTCCCCGGGGTGCACCTCGACAGCGGACTGACCGAGCGCGAGATCGCGATCGTCACCGAGCTGCGCCTGCCCCGCGTCGTGCTGGGCCTGCTCGTCGGGGGTCTGCTCGCCCTCGCCGGCGGTTGCTACCAGGGCGTGTTCCGTAACCCGCTGGCCGACCCGTACCTGCTCGGGGTGGCTGCCGGCGCTGGCCTCGCGGTCACGGCGGCGATCGCCCTCGGCGGCGCCGGCCGGCAGGGCACCCTCTCCGGGCTGCCGATGACCATTCCGCTCGCCGCGTTCGCTGGTTCGCTGCTCGCCGTGACGATGACCTACGTGCTCGGCGCGGCCGGCGGGCGACGCGGGTCACCGGCCATGCTGATCCTGGCCGGGGTGGCGGTCTCCGCGTTCCTCTCCGCCGGGCAGACGTACCTCCTGCAACGCGACGCCGACAGCATCCAGCCGGTCTACTCCTGGCTGCTCGGCCGGCTGGCCACCGCCGGCTGGCACGACGTGCTGCTGGTGCTGCCGTACGCCGCGCTCACCACCGTGGTGGTGCTCCTGCACCGCCGCGAACTGGACGTCCTCGCGGTCGGTGACGACGAGGCGAGGAGTCTGGGCCTGCACCCGCAACGCACCCGCTACCTGTTGATCGCCGCCGCCTCCCTCGGTACCGCGGCGGCGGTCTCCGCGACAGGGCTGATCGGCTTCGTCGGCATCATCGTGCCGCACACCGTCCGGCTGATCGCCGGATCCAGCTACCGGGTGATCCTGCCGATGTCACTGCTGTTCGGCGGTGCGTTCCTGGCGCTGACCGATGTGGTGGCCCGCACCGTGGCCGCTCCGTCCGAGCTGCCGATCGGCGTGGTGACCGCCCTACTGGGTGGCCCGTTCTTCGTCCTCGTGCTGCGCACCGCCCGGCGAGCGCTGACGTGAGCCGCGAACCCGCCGCCGGTGCGCCGGCGGTTGGCGTCTCGGCCGCTGGTGCGCCGGCCGTTGAGGTACGCGGACTGCAGGTCGACCTGGGCGGCACGCCGATCCTGACCGGCGTCGACCTCAGCGTCGCCGTCGGCGAGTGGGTCACCGTGATCGGCCCGAACGGCGCCGGCAAGTCGACCCTGTTGCGCGCCGTCGGCGGCCTGCTGCCCGCGCCGGGGGCGATCACCCTCTTCGGTACGCCGAGCGCGGCGCTCCGCCGTCGGGACCGCGCCCGGGTGGTGGCCACGGTGGCACAGTCCCCGGTGGTGCCACCCGGCATGTCGGTGCTGGACTACGTGCTGCTCGGCCGTACCCCGTACATCCCGGCCCTGGGCCGGGAGTCGACCGCCGACGTCGATGCCGTGCACGAGGTACTGGGGCGGTTGGACCTCACCGGCTTCCACCGTCGCGAACTGGCCACCCTCTCCGGAGGCGAACGGCAGCGCGTGTTCCTCGCCCGCGCGCTCGCCCAGGGCGCGACGCTGCTCCTGCTCGACGAGCCGACGAGCGCGCTCGACATCGGCCACCAGCAGGACGTGCTCGAACTCGTCGACCAGCTGCGCCGCGAGCACGGCCTGACCGTCCTGGCCACGATGCACGACCTCTCGCTTGCCGGTGAGTACGCCGACCGGATGGTGATGCTCGCCGGCGGTCAGGTGGTTGCTGCCGGGACACCGCCCGAGGTGCTGACCGAGCAGCTGCTCGCCACCCACTACCGGGCCAGCGTGCGGGTGGTCCCCGGCGCCCACGGCCCCCTGGTGGTCCCCGTCCGCCCCACCCGCCCGTAGCCGCCCGGCCGGGCCCGGGGCGTGGGGCACCGCTGTCGTTGGCACGCCGGCGAACAGTTGCGCGCGTGGGTCAGGGGCCCAGGTCGATGACGGAGAAGAGGGCGCCCTGGGGGTCGCGGAGGGCGGCGAAGCGGCCCGCCGGGATGTCGCGGGGCGGGACCAGGATCGTTCCGCCCAGCTCGGAGGCGCGGGCTGCGGCGGCGTCCGCGTCGGCGACCGCGAAGTACACCGTCCAGTACGCGGGGAGGTCGGCCGGGAAGTCGTCGGCCAGCGGTGGCATCATCCCGGCGACGATCTGCGTCCCGAGCCGCCACCCGGTGTACGTCATGGCGCCCACCTCCTGGTCGTCGGGCTGCCAGCCGAACACCAGCTCGTAGAAGACCTTCGCGCCCTCGGGGTCGGGGGTGACCAGCTCGTTCCAGCTCATCGCGCCCGGCACGTTGAACACCTCGGCGCCGGCCATGGTCAGCGGCTGCCAGACGCTGAACGTGGCGCCGGCCGGGTCGGCGAAGACCGCCATCCAGCCCCGGTCGAAGACCTCGAATGGTGGTACGACGACCTGCCCGCCGGCCCGTTCGACGCGGCCGGCGACCAGTTCGGCGTCGTCGGTGGCGAGGTACGTCGACCAGATCGGGATCTGGTCCGGGATCGCGGGCGGGCCGGCGCCGGCCACCGGCTTGCCGTCGAGCAGGAAGACCGTGTAGCCGCCCGCCTCCGGCTCCGGGGTGACCTGGCCGGTCCAGCCGAACAGCTCCGGGTAGAAGCGCCGGGCGTCGGTCAGGTCCGGAGTGGCCAGGTCGGCCCAGCAGGGCGTACCCGGCGGGACGGTGCTCACGTCAAGACCCCTCTCGCCCGGGCGGCCACGGCGGCCCCCTGCCGGAATCCTGGCACCGTCCCGCCGCGGCCCGGGGCGGAAACGGACGAATCGTCAGCTGAACCGGCGACCTTCGTCCCGCCGGTACGCCCAACCGGCGAGCGTGGCGAGCAGCACCACCCAGACGCCGAGCATGATCAGTGCCAGCGGCTCCACCGCGTAGTCGCCCACCGCCGCCCACATCAGTTCGGCCGCGCCCCGGGTGGGCAGGTACGGCGCGATCGTCTCGATGAACCCGGGCGCGTCCCCCGGCGCGGAGAGCAGACCGCCGCCGAACGCCAACGGCAGGAACACCACCTGCGCGACCACGATCGCCGCCTTGCTCGGCAGCGAGTAGCCGATGGCGAGCCCCATCAGCGTGAACGGCACCGAGATGACGGCCACGGTGCCGAGGGCCAGCAGGAACGCCGCCGGGGTGAGCTGCGCGGCGGTAAGCGTCGCGCCGATCACCACGACCGGGATCAGCGAGAGGTAGGTGAGCGCCAGGCCGGCAAGCACGCGGCCCGCGAACCGCGGTGCCGGGCCGGCCGGCAGGGTCCGGGTGTACGGGTTCCAGGGCTGGTCGCGGTCCTCGGCGACGCCGACGCCGTACTGGAAGATGTTGGCGCTCATCACCGAGAAGGTGACCATCGACGCGGTGGCGTAGGTGGCGCCGACCGGATCGTCGCCGGCGAACGGCACCACGAAGAAGATCATGGCGGCGGCCGGGAAGAAGGCGCTGCCGAAGACGGCCACCGGGATGCGGATGATCTCCAGCAGTTGGTAGCGGGCGTGGACCAGGGCGAGCTGCACGGTCGCCTCCTCAGGCGGTGGTGGGTCGGCCGCCGGCAGCGGCGGTGGTGGGTCGGCCGGTGCCTGCGGACGCGTCCCCGCTGGGCACTTCACCGCTGGTGAGGGCGAGGAAGGCCTCCTCCAACGAGGTCGGCCGTACCTCCAGGTCGGTGAACGGCGTCTGGGCCGTGACAAGCGCTCGGACCAGTTCGTCGGCGTCGGTGGTGAGCAGGTGCAGCCGACCGTCGACCCGTTCGCTGCGGACCACCCCGGGCAGGTCGGGCAGGTGGTCGGCGACGAGGCTGACCCGGCGTACGCCCACGATGCCGCGCACCGCGTGCACGGTGTCGTCGGCAAGCACCCGCCCCTGCCCGATGACCACCACCCGGTGGGCGAGTGCCTCCACCTCTTCCAGGTAGTGGCTGCTCAACAGCACGGTGCCACCGTCGTCGTGGAATGCCCGGATCGCGTCCCACAGTGTGTGCCGGGCGGCCACGTCCAGGCCGGTTGTCGGCTCGTCGAGCAGCACCAACCGGGGTCGTCCGACGAACGCCAACGCCACTGCCAGCCGGCGGCGCTGCCCGCCGGAGAGACCGCCGGTCTGCCGTCGGCTGAGGTCGGCGAGGCCGAAGCGGTCGAGCAGCTCCGCCCGGGGCACCGGGTCCGGGTAGTGCGCGGCGACGAAGTCGACGACCTCGCCGACGCGCAGCGTGCCGGGCAGACCTGTCTCCTGCGGGGTGACCCCGATCTGCCGCCGGCTGGCCGGGTCGCGGGGGTCGCGGCCGTTCAGCTCGACCCGCCCCGAGCTGGGACGGCGCAGGCCCGTCAGCAGGTTCATCAGCGTGCTCTTGCCGGCACCGTTCGGCCCGAGCAGGCCGACCAGCTCGCCGGCCTGGACTTCCAGGTCGACGCGGTCGAGGGCGAGGACGTCGCCGTACCGGCGGCTGGCCTGGTCGGCGCGGGCGAGCGTCATGACAGCTCCTTCGGCGAGGTGGGGTCGAGCAGGGCGCGGATCGCCTCGGTGTACTCCTCGAACGCCAACCGGCCGCGCCGGCTGAGCCGGACCAGGGTCGCCGGGGTGCGTCCGCGGTGGGTCTTGCTGATCTCCACGTAGCCGGCGTCCTCGAGTTTGCGCAGGTGCACCGAGAGGTTGCCGGCCGTCATCGCGAGCAGTTCCTGTAGGCGGGGGAATGCGATCCTGTCGCCGTCGCCGAGGGCGGAGAGGCTGGCGACCACCCGCAGTCGGGCCTGCGCGTGGATGACCGGGTCCAGTTCGGTCACGGCTGCTGCCGCTGCCGCCGCCGGGCGAACGCGCCGGCCACCAGGATTCCGCCGCTGCCGGCGACCGCCACGACGAGCGCGTGCCAACCCGGCCCGGCGAACGCGCCGACCACGTTGATCGCGCTGATCCACATGCCCAGGCGGAACAGGTCCCGGTTCAGCCAGATCGCCCCGCCGGCCATCTGCAGCGCGCCGATCAGACCGACCGAGGTCGTCGACCAGAGCAGCGACTCCAGGTCGTCAGGCAGGTGCCCGCTGATGCGGCCGAGCCCCGCGTAGACGCTCAGCGAGCCGAGGCCCCAGGCGTACCCGTACCAGCGGCCACGCTGGGCGGAGTCACCTGTCACCTGGTCGTAGGCCCGCTCCCGGGCTGTCGCCTGCACCACGGCGGCGGCCACCAGCAGTACGAAGAGGACTGTCAGTGGCAGCCAGCTCGGCAGGTCGACAAGCGCCCGGTCGCCGGGGGTGAACCTGAGGAAGAACAGCCCGAAGCCGACAAGCCAGGCGACACCCCAGGGCCAGTAGAGCAGGCGGGCATCGGGGTCGAGTCGGCGCGCCGTCGCCGACCGCTGGTCCTGGATCAGCTGGAGCGCCGCAGCGGCGTCGGTGGGTGGGGAATCATCGTCGGGGTCCACGCAAACTACTTTACGACACAAAGTCGAGCGGCGATGCCCCGTCCACGGCGACGGGACCCCCGATCGCGACGAGCAGTGCCTATGGTGGGGAGTCGTGGCGACTGATTCGTCGCACAGGCCACAGGGGAGGTTCCGTGTCAAGCCCGGGCAATGAGCTGGAGGTCCAGCCGGAGGCTCTGATGGCGTTCGCCGCGGGGTCCAAGGATCGGGCGGCCCGCTTCGGCGAGCTGCACCGCGCCTTCGGCGACGGGCACGTGCCACGACACGCCTTCGGGGTGATGCCGGCGTCGTTCAACCTCGCGGCGACGTACACCGAGCAGTTCGAGGCGTGCCTGCAGGGGCTCGCCGACGGCGCCGAGATGATGGCGGACATCGCGGAGGGGCTCAGCGACACCGCCGGTGCCTACACCGGCACCGACGCGGCCAACACCGACCTGTTCGTGCCCGGCCGACCGCCAGCTCCCGACGTGATCGCGCCCGGCCCCTGGTCGGGTGGCACCGGCACGCCGAGCGGGTCGGTGCCCGCGTGAGCACCGAGGCGTTGCAGCGCAACAAGACCTACTTCGAGCAGATCGTGTCGGGCACGCCCGACCCCTTCAAGCCGCTCTCCAACGCCGTGCTCTGGCCGTTCGAGCAGTTGCTCGAGCTGGTCGCCGGCGAGCCGGACGACCTGATGCGAGCTGCTCAGCTCTGTCTGGACACCGGCGCCGCGGTTCGGGAGATCGCCGGTGACCAGATCGCGGACCGGGCCCGGTTGCGCGGTGCCTGGACGGGCGACGCCGCCGAGAGCTTCCACGCCTCGATGGAGTCGGTGGAGGCGGCGATCGAGGAGCTGGCTCAGGGGCTGGACGGCACCAAGGAGGTGCTCGTCGAAGCGGCGAACGCGGCGGTGGACGCGTTCAACCTGCTGGTCGAGCTGATCCTCGAGTTCCTGCTCTGGTTCCTCACCGAGGTGATCATCGCGGCGGTGGCGGCGGCGCTGAGCGCCGGCGTCTCGCTTGCCGCCACCGTGGTCCGGGTGCTGGCCCGGCTGGCCACCACCGTGGGTCGGATGGTCAAGATCGTTGCTCGGTTCGCCGAGGTGCTCACCCGCCTCGCCGCCCGCTTGGGCAAGGTCGCCGCGCAGCTCCGCAAGTACGCGGACACCGTCATGGAGCTCAAGAAGCGCAAGAAGCAGTACAAGGTGCTCAGCAAGGGTGGCTGGACGGCCGAGGGGCGTGCCTTCCAGGTCGAGAAGTTCAAGACGCTCTTCCCTGGCAGGTTCATCATCAATCAGGTCTCGCCGGTCAACATCCCCGGTTTCGGCGGCGCGCTACTGGACACCGGCGTGGGCCTGCACGACATCTCCGACGGGCAGAAGGACCGTAACTATCTGGTGGACGGCACGTACCGCGAGGACCTCGGCCCGTACACCGTGGGTGTGCAGAATATCTTCGACTCCATCGTGAACTGAGAGGCAGCCATGACCTTCCCCGCCCTGGACCGGATCGAGGCGCTGGCCCGCAACCTGGACGGATGGCAGCGGCAACTCGCCGACCGGATGGCGGAGTTGGAGCAGAGCAGCGCCGAGGGCGTCAGCGACTCCGGCCTGGTGCGGGTCACCGCCGCCGCCGACGGCAAGATCGTTTCCACCGAGCTGAACGCACGGGCGATGCGACTCGACTCCTACACCCTGGCCGAGGAGTTCACCACTGCCGCCAACCGGGCGCAGGAGGCAGCCGCGGCCCAGGTCCGCGAGTTGGTCGGTGAGGTCATCGGCGAGCCGGGCGCCGCTCCAGGCCGACCCGGCGACCACGAGGGGCACCGATGACAGTCGAAGACACTCGGACCCGGTACGTCGAGGGGATCACCCGACTGTTGCCGGTCGGGGAGCAGGTGCGCGCGGTGGCCCAGGTCCGAGCGGGTGGAGGGCTGACCCCGGCGCCGCCCCCGCAGCCGTCGGCGCCACCCGCCACGGGTGGGCCGGGCTTCCTGGGTGTCCTGCTCAACGTGCTGTCACCGAACATCACCTTCGGTCGGGCGGACAATGCCGTCGACTGGCTCTTCTTCGGTGTCGGAGGCCGAGGCGAGCCAGGCTCCCAGGCATCCGTGCTGCACCAGACCCTGACCGTGGCGGCGAAGGGCTCCGGCATCCGGAACCTCGTGCTGGGCGTCACCGACAAGCGGTTGCTGCTCGGCGCGACAGCACCCGTCGGCCTGCTCTCCAGTTCGGCGGCGGACGAACGGGCGCAGGCCGACATCGAACTGCTCGGGTCGGTGCCGCGCACGGCCGTCACCGCCCGGTTCGGCAGGTACCGGTTGAACTGGAAGCGGCTGCGGCTCGACTTCGCCGACGGGTCGTGGCTGTCGTTCCACGTGCCGCTTGCCGACTCCGGCCGCCCACTGCGGGAGATCGCGGCGGCCCTGTCAGCCGGCTGATCCGCCGACGAGCGGGGCGGGCAGCGGCGCGACGTGCAGCACCGCCAAGCGGGACACCGCCCGCGTGAGCACCACGTACAGCCGGTGCAGCCCGCGTGGTTCGGCCGCGACGATCGCGGCCGGCTCGACCACCACCACATGGTCGTACTCAAGGCCCTTGACCAGGGTCGCCGGCACCACGGTGACCCGCTCCGCGGCCGCCACGTCGTCGGCGGTCGCGGTCTCGACACCGGCCTCGGCCAGCGCCGCGCGCAGGCCGTCGACCGCGTCGTCCGCGGCGATCACACCGACCGACCCGTCGTGCGCGAGCGCCGCGCGCACCTCGGCCACCGTCGCCGAGGTCAGGTCGGTCACGGTACGCACGTCCAGGCCGCCGTCGTGACGCAGCGACTCGGCCGCCGGTACGTCGACCGCGAGTGCCGGCAGCAGCAGGTTCGCGAATGCGACAACAGCGGCCGGTACCCGGAAACCGACTGTCAGCGGCACCACCACCGCGTCCGGCTTGCCCAGGTGGGCGAGGGATTCCCGCCAGTCCGTCGCCGCCCACGGCGCGGTGCCCTGGGCGAGGTCGCCCAGGAGCGTGACCGAGCCGTGCTCGCTGCGCCGAGCGATGGCCCGACACTGCATCGGGGAGAGGTCCTGCGCCTCGTCCACCACCACGTGCCCGAAACCGGGAAGCCGTTCCAACAGCCCGGTCGCCTCGTCGACAAGCACCGCGTCGGCGGCGGTCCAGCGGGTCGCCTTCGGCGTACGGGGCGGCTTGGCCCAGGTGAGTTGCGCCTGCTCGACGTCGCTGAGCAGCCCGTCCGCCGCAGCGGCGAGCCGGACCGGGTCGGAGAACAGGCTGTGCACCAACCCTTCCGGGGTGAGCGCCGGCCAGACCGCGTCCAGGAAGTCGAGCACCGGACGGCAGCGGCTCATCCGACGCAGCCAGGCATCGCTCGGCGACTCCGCGCGCCGCGCCTCGGCCTGCCGTTGCAGCAGACTCACCACTCGGGCCTGGACGCGTTCCCGACCCGTGCCGTACGGCAGCCCCTCCCGGCGGGTCTCCTCGACGATCCGGTGCAGCGGCTCCACGCCGATCCGCCAGCGGAACGAACCGTCCGACACGGTGATCGACTCGGTCGGCGCGCCGATCTGTGCCTGCACCGCGCGCCGCAGCACGCTCGCCATCCGTACGTCGTGTTTGAGCGCGGCCACCGCCGGCGCCTCGACCGCCCGAACCGGCACCCGGGAGATCAACTCCTCCACCGTGGCCTGCTCGACCTCGACCTCACCGAGCGCCGGAAGCACCGCCGCGATGTACGACAGGAACGCCCGGTTCGGCCCGACGATCAACACACCCGCGCGCCGCAACCGCTCCCGGTGCAGGTAGAGCAGGTACGCGGCCCGGTGGAGACCCACCGCAGTCTTCCCGGTGCCCGGCGCGCCCTGCACGCAGATCGAGTCGGCGAGGTCGGCCCGGACCAGCTCGTCCTGCTCCGGCTGGATCGTGGCGACGATGTCCCGCATCGGCCCGACGCGCGGCCGCTCGATCTCGGCGGTCAGGATCCGACTTGTCGTACCGAGTTCCTCCCCCCGATCCAGCCGCTCATCCTCGAAGCTGGTCAGCACGCCACTGCTGAACCCGAACCGCCGCCGGACCGCCACCCCCTGCGGATCCCGCACACTGGCCCGGTAGAACGACCGCGAGACCGGTGCCCGCCAGTCCAGCACCAACGGCTCGCCACGCTCGTCGGTGACGTGCCGCCGCCCGACGTGGTAGCGCCGCCCGTGATGGTCGCCGCTGGTGTCGGGTGCGGCGGGGTCGTTCGTTGCCCTGCCGTGTGCGGTGCTGTCGGTGGCCGTGCCGGCGGTGCTGGTGGCGCCCCCGGCGAAGTCGAGGCGGCCGAAGAAGAGCGGCGTGGTCGGGTCATCGGCCAGCTCGGCGACCCGGCGGGCCAGGGTGCGGCCGAGCGTCTCGGCCGCGTACGCGTCGCCGGCCACCTGATCACCGCTGGCGAAGAGAGACTCGGCCCGCTCCCGCATCCGGCGCAGCGCCGCCCGCGAGGTACTGAGGTGTGCGCGTTCGGCGGCCAGATCCGCGTCGAGGTCGGTGTCGAGCTGGGTGTGGAGGTCAAGTGCGGGCATGCTGACGTCCCATCGTTCACATCTGCTGCGCGCTCGCGTGTCCGGGGGCGGATGGCCGGCCGCCCGGCGCGAAGACGTCCGTTCCGGTGCAGCTCACCTCGGCCGTCAAGCGGCCTGCAACCCTACGCCGCTGACCCCACCACATCCAGTGAATTACCGATGCGGCCACCCGACCGAGACGGCGTGTCATCCGTACGGAAGCCGAAGTGACGCGTTGCCGTGCCCGCCGTGCGCCACAGCGTCGTGATCAACTCGGGTTTCGTGAAGTCGCGGCGTCCGGGGCGGTTCGATGGCCCGATTGCCGTGAAGCCGAGTCGATCTCCGAAACGCGGCTCGGGGAGGTGGGGCGAGCGAGGTTGCCGGCAGCCTGGCTGCGGCCGCTGATCGCGACCTTGGATGGCGTGGCGTGTCCGGCCGTATCAACAGCGCTGGTGGTGGAGGTGGCCTGCCGGGATCATGGTGTCCATGACCGATGCCCGCCCCGATTCGCGCCGGATGACGATCAGCGACCCGCAGGTGATGAGGGCTCTGGCTCATCCGGCCCGGATCGCGATCGTGGAATACCTGAACAGCCGCGACGGCGGCGCAACCGCCACCGAGTGCGCGGAGATCGTCGGGCTGTCGCCGAGCGCGACCAGTTACCACCTCCGGGCCCTGGCGAAGTTCGGCCTCATCGAACAGGCGCCGAGTCGGGGGGACGCTCGGGAGCGGGTGTGGCAGGTGCCGAGCGCGAGTTGGATGTTCGACGCGGGGCGGGATGCCGGGCCGGCGGCCCGTGCTGCCGAGCAGGCGTTGACGGAGGCGCACGCGGCGCGGGCCATGGAGCGCATTCGGGACTGGTCCCGGCGCGCCGGGGACGAGCCCGCCGAGTGGTACGACAAGGCCCTGTTCAGCGACACGCTGGTGCTGCTCACCGCAGACGAGTTGGCCGAGTTGAACGAGGCGGTGCTGGCACTGCTCCGGCCGTACCACCCGCGACGGCGGCAGGGTGATCCACCGCCGGGGGCGCGCACCGTTGCTGTGCAGTACCGGACGGTGCCGTTGGCATAGGCAGGGTTGCATGAATCAGTTGTGAAGGATTATTTTCGAAGTATGTCCTTCACAACTGATGAGTCGCGCTGGTCGGACGTCTGGCTCGCTGCCGCTGCCCGGGGCACCACGATCTGCGGTGACTTCCTTGCGGCGACCGCCCTGGCGCTGGCCCTGCAGGGTGCCGGTGCTGGTGGGCTGGCCGTGTCTGGGCTGCTGCTGGCAGCCACCCTGCCCCTGGTGGTGCTCGCTCCGCTCGCGGGGCGACTCGCCGACCGGACGGACAGCCGCACCCTGCTGGTGACCGTCGGGCTCGGGCAGGCCGCGATCTGCGCGCTCCTCGCCGTCGTCGAGCAACCGGTGGCGGTGGTAGGGCTCGTCACCCTGCTGGCCTGCGGGCTCGCGGTGACGCAACCCTGCCTGGCGGCGCTGCTGCCGGCGATGGTCCGTCCAGCCGACCTGCCTCGGGCCAGCGCGATCAGTCAGACCGCCGTCTCGCTCGGTGCGCTCGGCGGCCCGGTGTTGGCCGGCCTGTTGGTGGGGCAGTTCGGCGTCCGCGTACCGCTGCTTCTCGATGCCGTGACCTACCTGGCACTTGTGGTCGCGGGCCTGCTGCTACGGACCCGACGCGGCGGCCGTCGGCCCGCCGCCGCCCGGTCGGTCGCGGGTAGCGATGCCGCCGCCAGCCCGGCCGCCGGGAGCAGTCCGGCCGTCTTGGGCGCTGTGGCGAGCCCCGGGGGTACGGAGGCCAGCTGGCGGCTGCGCCGCGACCCGGTGATGCTCGTCATGGTGGTGAGCACTGCCGTGGTGATCGCGGCGATCGGCGGCATCAACGTGATCGAGGTCTTCTTCATCCGGGAGACGTTGGGTGGGTCGCCGACCACGTACGGCCTGGTCAGCGCCGCGTGGATGGCCGGCATGCTGCCGGGTGGCTGGCTCGCCGTGCGACTCGCCAGGCGGCTCGACGACGACGGGGCGTTGGTACGTGGAGTGCTGGCCACGCTTGGCGTGTGCAGCCTGATGGTGCTGCTCGCGGCGACGGTGCCGGCGGCGGGGGTGTTGGTGCCGCTCTGGCTTGTCGGTGGTGCGGCGAACGGTGGCGAGAACGTCTTCGCCAACCTGCTCACCGCCCGGCGGGTGCCGGAGGCGATGCGCGCCCGGGCGTACGCCAGCTACGGCGCGGCGGTGCAGGGTGGCTCGATGGCGGGCTTCCTGATCGGCGGGGCGTTGCTCGCGGCCGTCCCGCCCCGGCCGCTGATCGCCGGGACCGGGCTGGTCGGGCTCGTGGTGGTGCTGGTCTTCGTGCCGGTCGTGACCAGGGCGGTACGAGTCGGGTCAGGTGCGGGCTTGGCCACTCCGGGCCGGCCCGCCGAGCCGGAGCCGGCCGCCGGGGATACGGTCGGGCCATGGCTGAGCGCATCGCACGCCCGCGGGTCGGGCACATCCAGTTCCTGAACTGCCTGCCGATCTACTGGGGTCTGATGCGCTCCGGTGCCCTGCTCGACGTCGACCTGCACAAGGACTCGCCGGACCGGTTGAGCGCGGCGCTTGTCGCCGGCGACCTCGACATCGGCCCGATCACGCTGTTGGAGTATCTGAAGCACGCCGACGAGTTGCTGCTCCTGCCGGATCTGGCGGTGGGCAGCGACGGGCCGGTGCTCTCGGTCAACATGGTCTCCACCCGGCCCCTCGGCGAGTTGGACGGCGCGCGGGTGGCGCTCGGCTCGACCTCGCGGACCGGGGTGATGACGGCGCAGCTGCTGCTCGCCGAGCAGTACGGGGTGCGGCCCGAATACTTCCGCTGCCCGCCCGATCTGACCCAGATGCTGCTGGAGGCCGATGCCGCCGTGCTGATCGGGGACGTGGCGCTGCGGGCGTACTACGAGGCGCCGCAGAAGGGCCTCACGGTCACCGACCTCGGCCAGGCGTGGCGGGACTGGACCGGGCTGCCGATGGTCTTCGCCGTCTGGGCGGTCCGCCGCGACTTCGCCGCCGCCCACCCGGGCCTGGTCAAGGAGGTGCACGAGGCTTTCCTGCGCTCGCGGGACCTCTGCCTGGCCGAGCTGGACCAGGTCGCCGAAGCGGCGGCCCGCTGGGAGGCGTTCGACGAGGCGACGCTTGCCACGTACTTCCGGACCCTCGACTTCTCGCTCGGCGACCGGCAGGTCGCCGGGCTGCGCGAGTGGGCCCGGCGGGCCGCCGCCATCGGTGAGGCCCCGGCGCTGCCGCACGACGGCCCGGAATTCTTCGCCGGCTGAGCCCGCTGTCGCCGGGCCGACCCCTGGCACGGGGCGCGGCTCAGGTGCCGGGCCGGAGCAGCGCTTCGGTGATCTTCTGGCAGTTCTTCATGCCGTAGTCGTAGCCCATGGTGATCGGGTACTTGACCATCACGCCCATCGTCCAGGTGTCACCGATGGCCAGGCAGTTGATGTGCATCTCCTGCTCCCTGGTCCGGTCGATCCACCCGTTCTTGATGGCGATCTTCTTCTGCTCGGCGGCGGGGAAGGCCTTGCGGATGCCGAAGTCGCCGGCGCCGCGAACCAGCTTCATCTCGTTGAGCAGCCACTTGGTCCACTTCGGCCCGGCGGCGGTGCCGGTGACGATGCAGTTGCCCATCCGGGCAGTGTCCCGGGGGGAGAGCGCCGTCCGGCTCCAGCCGCCGTCCGGGGCGACGCTGCTGTCGGTCAGCTTGCACATGGAGATCAGTCGCCTGATCGAGGCGTCCCGGCCGACGAGGTTGTAGAACTGCTCGGCCCGGGTGTTGTCGCTGTCCCGGATGATCCGCGTCGCGTCGGCGAGCTTCGCGTCGCTCGGGGTCTGGCCGGCATCTGCCGCGCGGCGCAGGTAGTCGGCGACGATCCAGGCCTTGATCATCGAGGCGGTCGTGCTGGTCTCGCCCATGTTCTTCGAACCGATGATCTTTCCGGTCCGGCGGTCGAGGACGCTCCACGAATACCAGCCCTCGATGTCGAGGTCGAGGTTCTTGGCCACGAAGGGCAGCGGCTCCAGCGACGGGCTGGGGCTCGGCGACGGCGCGGACGGCTGGCGGGCGCTGCGGTCGGTGCCCGAGCCGGTGGGGCGGTCGCTCGCGCTGGAGCCGCCGTCGCCCCACTTGGCGGCGGCGGACGACTCGAACGGCGACCCGGGCAGCAGTCGCAGCGACACCAGGACCAGCCCGATCAGGATGACCGCGACAGCGATCAGCCGAAGCGGGGAGGCGTCGCCGCCGTTGCGCCGGTCGCCCCGACGGTTGCCGGCCATCAGAGCTTCCCGACCGGCTGCTGCGGCACCTTGAGCGCCGCGCCCGGCTGCGGAGTGACCAGTTGGGTGGCCACACTGGCGCAGACCTTCGCGCCGTAGTCCAGGCCGGTCTTGATCGGGTAGCGCAGCATCACTGCGAGGCTCCACTTGCTGGTGACGGCGAGGCAGTTGACGTGCCAGTCGCCGTCGCCGTAGATGGGGGTCCAGCCGTTCTTCATGCTGACCGGGCCCTGGGCGGTGATCGACTTGGGTAGTCCGTCGATGATCCCCCATCGGCCACCACCGGACGAAGGTTTCTGGTCCTTGGTGGCGGTGGTGCCCCTGACCTTGCTCATCTGGTCCAGCACCCACTTGGTCCACTTCGGGCCGGCAGCCTTACCGTCGGCGATGCAGTCGCCGACCCGGACCGCGTCGCGGGGAGACATCCGGGTGAAGCTCCAGAAGCCGGTGTACGGCTGGACGTTGCCGCGCTTGGTGTCGGTCAGCCCGCAGATCTTGATCGCGCGCTGGATGACCGGGTCGGGCGTGCTGCTGGACGAGGGTTTGTAGGAGCCGCCCGCAGCGGCGTAGACCCTGTTGGCTGCCCCGTCGTTGCTGTCGATGATGGCGACTCGACCCGCCTCCTTGAGCGCTGCGGACGGCTCCTTGTCGCCGAGCTGCCGCAGGTAGTCGGAGACGATCCACGCTTTGATCATCGATTCGGTGGAGCTGGTCGCGGTCATGTTCGGTGAACCGGCGATCTTGCCGGTCTTCCGGTCGAGCAGAGCCCACGAGAAGAACTCACCCTTGAAGCTCACCGACACCGGGCCGGCCGCCAGGGTGGGCGGCGGTGGTGGGGTGGGTGCCGGCGCGGCGACGCTCGACGTGGCGCCTCCACCGCCTCCGCCGCTGTCGTCACTTGCGAGTCGGGCGTACGCGGTGGGGACCAGTAGGACGCCGCCGAGCACGACCGCCGTGATGGCGAGCACCAGGGTCACGCGAGATCGCATGAGTGGGTGAACTCCAGGTGTCAGGGCCGGGGGGACCGGCTTGTCGTCGGGACTGATCGGGTGCGATCGCCGAGGCCGGGGGAGGTGGCCTCTGTGGAGATGTCGATGTTTGGCAGCCGATCGGTTGTCCGGCAGAAGTCTACGTCCGGACCGGCGACCCGCCAGGGTTCGACACTAGGCAACCTGCGATAAAGGCGGGATATGGGGCCGGTATGAGGTTTTTGCAGGCATTCATCTTTGTTTCGTGGCCCATGTCACGCCGACGTACCGACGCCCAGGTGGCACAAAGCAGTCAATCGACTACGGATGGGATGCGCGGATTCCTGTTACACCCCCTGGCGCAACGTGGCGCAAGCTGTAACACTTAGCCTCATGTATGGCAACGACTTCTCCGCCCCGAACGGCGCTCCGGACGAGACGCCCGGCGGCGGCCTGCTGGGTGAGGTCGAGGCCGCCGAGGCCGAGCTGCGGGCAGCCGCAGCGCGCGGGCGGCGTGGCGGGCCCGCGCCGGACGAAGACCTGGCGGCCTACTTCACTGCGGTGGTCGACGCCGAGCAGAAGATCGAGCCCCGCGACTGGATGCCCGACGCGTACCGGCGGACGCTGATCCGGCAGATCGCCCAGCACGCCCACTCCGAGATCATCGGCATGCAGCCGGAGGGCAACTGGATCAGTCGGGCGCCGTCGCTCAAGCGCAAGGCCATCCTGCTGGCCAAGGTGCACCCGGGTCAGCGGCACACTCGACGGCCGGTACGCGGGGGCCAGGCTGTCGGCTGCGGCCGGGCTGGCCGGGGTGAACCGCAGTCGG